>JAPOLF010000185.1:0-3928 GCA_029977305.1 bacterium
GCAGCAATTGGCGCAACTTCATCAGCAGGGCATCTTTACCGACGACGAGTTCAACGCCCAGAAGGCGCAGATCCTCGGGAGCTAGTCCTCAGGAATCTGAACGGAAGTCGTCACCGATGGACGGCGATGTTAGGAAATAGCGTCGCCGTCCAGCGTTTCCACGAGCGTTTCGGAGAAGGTCGCTCCCTCGGCAACGGTGCGGTGGATCGGGCATTTCGCCGCGGTGTGAAGCAGGCGCTCCCGTTGCTCTGGGGTGAGATCGCCGTGGAGAACGATGCGCTGGTCAATCGACTCCCACGCGGTGGCACCGCCTTCAGGCTTCTTGTCGATGTGCTTCTCGTAGTCGAGTTGGACCTCAACACCGGTGAGCGGCCAGCCCTTCATCTCCGCGTAGATCTGGATCGTCATCGTCGTGCAGGAACCGATGGCGGCGAGGAGCAGTTCGCGCGGTGTTGGGCCGGCGTCATCACCACCCTCGGTCTTGGGCTCGTCGGCGACGATGGTGTGGCGACCCGTATTGATGTCGGCCACGTAGCGGGTTCCTTGCCGGGTGCGAACGGTGACGCGCTTTGCCATCGGTCATGCTCCTCGTGATGCGCGAAGTGCCGCCTTGCGGGCATCGCGCTCGCGCTTCCGTCGCATCGCGCTTGCGATGGTGAGGTCCTCCACGACGTTCCCATCGACGAGGTGCTCGCGCACGATGCGAGCCACAGCCGGGGCGTCGATCTCGTTGTACCAAACTGGTCCGGGATAGACATTGAGCGAAGGGCCGAAATCACACCGATTCCGACACGTGGTTTCCAGCACTTCGATCTCGTCCGCCACCCCTGCCGCCTGCAATTCGCGCTGGAGGACTGGCATCAACAGTCGGCTTCCGCGGGCGGCGCAGTGCGTCCCGACGCACAGGTGGATGCGATAGCGATGACCGTCGGCGGGATCGAGGTCGCTACGCATCTCGTCAGCCACGCTTGATCTTCTTCGCGGCGAGCTTCACCTCCGCATCGATCTTGGCGAAGTCTTCGGCGCTGATCTCATGCACATTGCCTTGGAAGGCGAGCGTCCAGTTTGCGGCAGGCCATTTCGCGACATAGGCCATATCACGAGCGATCGGTTCGGCTGGGGTGGCATACTCGAGGCCGAGGATGGTGTTGGCCTTGATCGGCACCCGATACGGGTAATCCTCTGCGGCCTTTTTGGGATCGTTGCTGCACCAGATCCGATCGTGGCTCTCGAAGTACGGGCCGGTGATGGTGGCAGTCCCGGCGAAGGCTTTCAGCCCGGTGATGTACCAGCAGAGGCGGTCCCCGGATTCCATCCGCTCGGCCTTCTTGCGGTGCCGGGACTTCATCCCTTGGATGGTGAAGCCCAATTCGTCGGTCCGCTCGAAATTGTCCGGAGACCCGACGATGATCCAGTGCTTGCGGGTCGATTCGGGCATGTGCCTGCTCCTCACGGAGTTGCTCTCGCGATCACCATGTGGGGCAACGATACACCAGCACAGAAACGTGACTCGGCCGCAATTGGTACGCAGCGTGTTGCCGTGCCTTGCCACCGCGGGGATACTTCGAAGCACGTGAGGCAAGGAGCACCGATGAATCGCGCGGGATTGATCGACCGATTGATTGCGATCTGTGGCGCGGACGCGGTCTTCCACGAGGCGTCCGATCTCCTCGTGTACGAGTACGACGGCAGCGTGGACGACGTCGTTGAGACGGCTCGGCCGATCGCGGTCACCCTCCCCTCCACCACCGAGCAAGTTGCCGAGATTGTGAAGGTCGCCCGTGCCCTCGGGGTTCCGGTGACGCCGCGCGGAGCGGGCACGGGATTGTCTGGCGGTGCGGTGGCGCATGACAGCGGGATCGTCATCGCCCTGACGAAGATGGATCGGGTGCTCGAGATCTCCCGCGAGGACCGCACCGCACTGGTCGAGCCCGGCGTGATCAACCTCGAGTTGTCGGAGACGACGATCCCGCTGGGGATGTTCTTCGCGCCGGACCCCTCGAGTCAGCGGGCCTGCACGATCGGCGGAAACGTGGCGGAGAACTCCGGCGGTCCCCACTGTTTGAAGTACGGCGTCACCACGAACCACGTCCTCGGTCTCGAGGTGGTGCTGCCGGATGGCCGCATCGCTTGGGTGGGCGGACAGCCCGCCGGGGCACCCGGGTATGACCTGACGGCGGCGATCGTCGGCAGTGAGGGGATGTTGGGGATCGTCACCAAGGCGCTGGTGCGGCTGACACCGAACCCCGAATCGGTGATGGTGCAGTTGGCGGCATTCCCGGACATGGGGTCGGCGTCGCAGGCGGTCTCCTCGATCATCGCGGCCGGCATCCTCCCCGCCTCGCTCGAGATGATGGATAACCTTTGCATCCAAGCGGTGGAACCTGCCTTCCATGCGGGCTACCCGATGGATGCCGGAGCGGTGCTCCTTGTCGAGATCGACGGGCTGCGGGAAAGCGTGCTCGAGACAGGAGCCGAGATCGAGGCGATTTGTCTCACCTGCGGTGCGACTGAAGTCCGCGAGGCCTTGGAGCAGGGAGAGCGCGACCGGCTGTGGAAGGGACGCAAGATGGTCCTCGCGGCGATGGGACGGCTCTCGCCCAACTACTACCTGCACGACACCGTGGTGCCGCGCTCCAAACTTCCGGAGACCGTGGCGCGGATGGATGAGATTTCCCGGGACTTCAAGTTGGAGATCGCCAACGTGTTCCATGCCGGAGATGGCAACCTGCATCCGTTGATGCTGTTCGATCGGCGGAAACCGGGCGATGTGGAGCGGGTGCTCGAGGCAGGCAAGGCGATCATCGAACACTGCGTGGCGGTGGGCGGCTCGCTTTCCGGTGAGCACGGCATCGGCACCGAGAAACGCGACTACATGACGCTCGTCTACACCGCCGACGATCTCGCGGCGATGGCTGGGCTGAAGAACGCGTTTGATCCGGTGGGTGACTTCAATCCCGGCAAGATCTTCCCCAGCGGGTACATGTGCGGTGAGGTCCGAGCATTGCGGATGCAGGCGCTGGCGCAGAAGCACGGCATTCATGCCTTCTGAGGAGCGACCCGCCATGCACGATCATCTGGCTGCGGCAGCATTCCCTGAAGGGCTCTCGATCGACGGGTTGGTTCCGGGTGGCATCGTCGAGCCACGGAGCGCGGCGGAGACGGCCGAGGTGCTGGCACAGGCGCAAGCGGGCCACGCCGCGGTCGCGCCGATCGGCGGGCGAACCGCGTTGGCGCTGGGCAATCTTCCGCAGCGCGTCGATCTCGCGCTTTCGATGCGCGGCATGACGAAGGTGCTGGCGTACGTCCCGACCGACCTGGTGATCTCCGTCGAGGCGGGTGCAACAATCAACGAAGTGAATGCGGCCTTGGCGGAGCGCGGGCAGACGTTGCCGATCGATCCGCCGGATGGCGATCAGGCAACGATCGGCGGGTTGATCGTGACCGCGATCACCGGCCCGAAGCGGCTCGGACATGGATCGCTACGTGACATGCTGATTGGCATCTCAGCGGCCCACCCGAGCGGCACGGTGACGAAAGCCGGCGGCATGGTGGTCAAGAACGTGACGGGCTACGACCTCTCACGGGTCTACCACGGGTCACTCGGCACGCTCGGGGTGATCACTTCGGCGAACTTCCGCGTGCTGCCGCTGCCGCGTCATCGGGCAACGGTGGTGGGGACATTCGCCACGATGGATGCGGCATTGGCAGCAGCAAACCGGGTGCGGCAAAGTCGTGTGCCACCTGTGGCATTGGAATGCCTGCAGGTCGACTCCGCGTGGCAGACGGCGACGCTGCTCGAGGGGCAAGAGCGAATGCTGGATGCACTGGCGACCGAGTTGCGGGGCCTGTACGGCGCCGACACCGAGGTCCATGCGGCCGAGGCGAGTGACGGCTGGTGGAATCACTTCCGCATTCATCGCAGCCT
>JAPOLF010000185.1:3938-4171 GCA_029977305.1 bacterium
GATCGTGAGCTCCAATGAGGCGGTGATCCGGGCAGCAGTGCGTCCGAGCGGCACCGCGGCGCTCGGGGCTGCGGTAGTTGGATCGATCGCGAACATTCCGATCCACGTGGAGGGGTTCTCGTTGTCGCCGGGACTCGGAACGGCGACGCTGCGAGTTTCGGCGGACGGTGATGTCGCCGGTGCGCACATCGGGGTGTTGATGAATGCGCTGAGAGCGGTGGCCGAGAATGTCA
>JAPOLF010000186.1 GCA_029977305.1 bacterium
ATCGGGGTGATCGGCGTCAAGGAAGACACCATGCGGCGCGCCGAGATGCTCCTCGATGCAGGCAGCACCGGGCTCCACCTCGACGTCGCGCACGCCCACTCGCTGCACGCCATCGAGATCATCCAAGCCTGCAAGCAGCGCTGGCCCAACGTCCCCTTCATCGCCGGCACCATCGCCACCTATGACGCCGCGATCGATCTCTACGAGGCGGGCGCCGACTCCCTCAAGGTGGGCATCGGGGCGGGCAGCATCTGCATCACCCGCATCAACACCGGCGCAGGTGTCCCCCAGATCACTGCCATCATGGAGGTCGCCCGCGCCCGGGAGGAGCGCTTCCCCGATCGCTACGTGATCGCCGATGGCGGGGCCGCCAACTCGGGAGACATCGTCAAGGCACTGGCCGCCGGAGCCGACGCCTACATGGGCGGCAGCATCTTCGCCGGGACCGACGAGGCGCCGGGGGAGATCGTCGAGGTCGGCGGCAAGCTCTTCAAGCACTACAACGGCTCGACCTCGCCGGACGAGAAGCGCCGCCAGCTCACCAAGTACGAGGACTTCAAGCACGACAAGTACCACCTCCATGTGGAGGGGGTGAACGCGATGGTCCCCGCCAAGGGTCCTGTGGGCGACATCGTCGACGGTCTCCTCGCAGGGATCCGCTCGGGCCTCAGCTACGCCGGCGCGACCACCATCGCCGAACTCCACGAGCGCGCCCAGTTCGTGCAGATCACCGGTCAGGGCTACGCCGAGAGTGCCTCCCACACCGTCACCGTGCGCTCCTAGGCGGGTCCGAGCCGCGCGGCTTCGCGGTAGAATGTGCCCTGCTGATTGACCGCTGGGCGGGCTGCGATGCCCGCCCTCCGCATGCCCCGCCCGAGGAGCACCCGCCGATGCCCCGCACGTTCGACATCACCGTGGTCGGGGCCGGCGTGATGGGCTCGGCCACCGCGTGGCGATTGGCGAAGGCTGGGCATCGCGTTCAACTCCTCGATCAACACGCCCCGGGCCACGGCCTTGGCAGCAGCCACGGCGATTCCCGGATCATCCGCCTCGCCTATGACACCCCTGACTATGTCGCCCTCGCCCGCGCCGCCTTCGATCTCTGGCGCGACCTCGAAGCGGCGTCCGGCAAGACCCTGATGGTGCAAACCGGTGGCCTCGATTTCGGGCGCCCCGATGCGGAGGTGCTCGCCGAGATCGAGGCGACCTACCGGGCGGGGCGCATCCCCGTATGAGCGTCTCGATCGGCAGGCGATTGCCTCACGCTTCCCGCAGTTCCGGTTGCCGGAGGACATCATCGGCCTCTGGCAGGCGGACTACAGCGTGCTCGCCGCGGACGATTGCGTCGGCACCATGGCGGCGCAGGCCGCGCGGCACGGCGCTTCGGTTCACTACGGCGAGCGGGTCACCGCGGTCAAGCCGAACGGCGACGGTGTCACGATCGAGACCGATCAGGCCACTTATCGCAGCGATCGCGTGGTCCTCACCGCGGGTGCGTGGATGCGTCCGCTGCTGCACCGCCTCGGCCTCGACCTCCCGCTGACCGTCACCCGGGAGACGGTGCTCTATCTCGCCGTCACCCACCCCGAGTGGTTCGTCCCCGGCACCTTCCCATTGGTGATCCACCGCTTCCCGGGGAACCTCTCGCTCGGTTCGTTCTTCCCGTCCTTCGGGCACGCGGGGGTGAAGGCGCTGATCGACCGCGTCGGTGCTGTGGTCGATCCGGATGACCCGGACGTCGCGGTCCGCCCTTCCATGCTCGAGCGGATCCGCGCATACGCGATGGACATCCTGCCGGACGCCACCGGCGAGGTCCTCTGGTCCGGCACCTGCCGCTACACCATGACCCCGGACGAGGATTTCGTGATCGATCTCCATCCCGAGCACCGCTCGATCGTCATCGCCTCGCCCTGTTCGGGACACGGATTCAAGTTCGCCCCGATCATCGGCGAGATCCTCGGGGAGCTCGCCGTCGACGGATTCACTCCGCGCGACATCGCCCGCTTCCGGCTCGGCCGGCCGGCGCTGTCGCCACCATCGGTCATCGCGTGATTCACGCCTGCACCCATCGGGGGTTGCAGGCAGCACTCGCAGCAAGGGAAAGGATGCCTCGTCATGTGCCAGCGGTTGAAGGACAAGGTTGCGATCGTCACCGGGAGCGGCAGCGGCATCGGTCGCGCGATCGCGGTGCGCTACGGCGTTGAGGGCGCGAAGGTCGTGGTCGCGGACATCGACGCCGCCAAGGCCAAAGCGGTTGCCGCGGAGATCGTCGCCGCGGGCGGCACGGCGATCGCGGTGCCGACCGATGTCTCCAAGGCGGATGCCGTGGACGCGCTCTTCGCGACAACGGTGAGCACCTACGGCACCGTTGATATTCTCGTCAACAACGCGGGCCTCGTGAACACCGAGCGCCACTTCCTCGAGGGCGACGAGGCGTGGTGGGATGGCATCATCGCGGTGAACCTCCGCAGCGTGTGGCTGTGCAGCAGTCGCGCCGCGCAGATCATGGCCCGCAAGGGCGGCGGCGCGATCATCAACGTCTCCTCCGGCGGCGCCACCAAGGCGCACCGCGGCAACGCCGCCTACGACGCCGCGAAGGGCGGCATCGAGGCCGTCTCCCGGGCGATGGCGCTCGATCTCGGCCCGTACGGCATCCGCACCAACATCCTCGTCCCGGGCAGCATCGACAGCGCCGGCATGAGTGAGGAGGCCCGCAAGTACCGCGCCGACACCGTGCCCATGGGCCGCGTCGGCGAGCCGGACGACCTCGCCGGGCCGGCGGTCTTCCTCGCCTCGGACGATGCCAAGTACGTGAACGGGCAGGCCACGGTCGCCGACGGCGGGATGCTCGCCCAGCAGCGCTCGCCGCAGGTCGACATCTTCCCGCACAGCAAGTACCCGAAGCTCAGCTAGGTCGCATGCGTCGTCGCTGATCCAGCGACGTGGGGTTCACGGTTCGGAGCAGCCATGACAGCGATTCGCGCCGGCGCGGACATCGGCGGCACATTCACCGACATCTTCATCCTCAACGACGCCACCGGCGAGGTCGCGATCGGCAAGACGCTGACCACCCCGGATGATCCGTCGCGGGCGATCGAGACCGGCCTGCGCGACACCCTCGAGAAGGCCGGGATCGCCTTCGCGGATCTCGATCGCCTGATCCACGGCACCACGCTCGTCACCAACGCGCTCATCGAGCGCAAGGGCGAGGTCACCGCGCTGATGGCGACGGCCGGCTTCCGCGACGCGATCGAGATCCGCAAGGAAACCCGCTACGACCTCTACGACCTGCTGCTCGAGATGCCGGAGCCGATCGTTCCGCGCTACCTGCGCTTCGATGTCCCGCAGCGCACGCTGAGCGACGGCTCGACCCTGCAAGAACTTGATGTCGCCCACGTGGAACGCCTCGCCCGCGAATTGGATGCGGCAGGCGTCGACGCGGTCGCCATCGTCTTCCTGAACAGCTTCGCCAACCCCGCCGCCGAGCGTCAGGCGCGCGAGGCGATCCACCGGGTGGCGCCGCGCCTGCGCGTCTCCATCTCCTCTGACGTCTCCCCCGCCATCCGCGAGTACGAGCGGACCAGCACCACCATCTGCAACGTCTATGTGCAGGGGCGCGTCGAGCGGTACCTTGGCGACCTCGAGAAGCGGATGGCGAGCGCGGGCTTCACGGGGTCGCTCTTGCTGATGCTCTCCTCGGGCGGCCTCGCCACGGTGGAGACCGCCACCGCCTTCCCGGTGCGCCTCCTCGAGAGTGGGCCTGCCGCCGGGGCGCTCGCGGCGGCCGCATTCGGGACGGCTGCCGGTCACGCGGATCTGCTCTCCTTCGACATGGGCGGCACCACCGCCAAGTTCGCGGTGATCGATCGTGGCGAACCCCTCCTCGCGCGGGAATTCGAGGTGGACCGCCGCTACCGGTTCAAGAAGGGCTCCGGTCTGCCGATCAACCTCCCGGTCATCGAGATGATCGAGATCGGCGCAGGCGGCGGGTCCATCGCCCGCGTCAACTCCCTCGGCCTGTTGAAGGTGGGGCCGGATTCCTCCGGCGCCGATCCGGGCCCGGTCTGCTACGGCCGCGGCGGTACCGAACCGACCGTCACCGATGCCGACCTCGTCCTCGGGTACCTCGATCCCGCCTACTTCCTCGGTGGTGGGATGGACCTT
>JAPOLF010000187.1 GCA_029977305.1 bacterium
TCCCACCCCACAAGCCGGTGCTCGGCCTGATCCGTCCGATGGGGCTGCGCGGCATGCGCCGGAAATTCGACGTCGACGGCTACATCCGCATGGTGGCGGATCTCACCGGAGAACCGGTTCCCGGCAGTGCCGAACCGGATCCACCCACGGCAAAGCCTCGCCAACCCCGCCTCGATCTCTGATCGCGTTGGCGTGAATGTTGCGACATCGCCCCTGAGACCCGACCTCGACGTCCCGTCGGGCACGCGCGTCAGGAGCATGCGATGTATGGCACCATCGGCCACTTCCACCCGAAACCGGGGCACCAACCCGCGATCGACTCCCTGCTCGCCGAATGGGAGGCGATGATCCGCCCGCATCTGCCGGGCCGAGTTCGGTCATTCAATGGCCGCTGCGAGAAGCACCCCGGCGAGATCGTCGCCGTGGTGATGCTCGAGAACGAAAAGGCCTATCGCGACATGGCCGACAGCCCTGCGCAGCGCCACTGGTACGACCGGCTGGTGGAGCACCTCACCGAGGAACCCGAATGGGAAGACATTGACTGGGGCGAACCCCTCGGCGCTGGCGCGAGCCTCGGCAAGTAGCCTGCTGCTCTCGCAGCACTCCCCGGGTTGCAGGACGAATGGGCCGGGTTTGCCCACAGGGCACTGTTACGCCTCGTGTACCATCAGATGAGTGCGACGCCGTCCACGGCCGAGGTGAGCATCCCGGATGACTGTCGGTACAACCACGTTTCCCGCAGACGGGGTCATCATCTCCGCAGCGACCACCGGCTCCTGGCCGACGAAGGCGCAGAATCCCCACGTCCCCACCACCCCGGAGGAGATTGCCGCTTGCGCAGTGGCGTGTGGCGAGGTTGGCGCGGCCATCATTCATGTGCATATGCGGGACGAGCAGGAGCGTGTCACCTGCGATCCCGTGCGCTACGCCCGCACCCGAGAACTCGTCGAAGCGGCCGGTTCCGCGGTGATCATGAACATGTCCACCGGTGGCGGGGCAGGCACCTCAACCGACGACGAGCGGATGGGCCCGGTCGCCCTCGCGCCCGAGATCGCCTCGTTCGACTGCGGATCGGTGAACTTCGGCGAGCGAGTGTTCATCAACTCGCCGCAGTTCCTGAATGAACTTGCCATCCGCATGAACGCCAACGGCGTCCTCCCGGAGATCGAGTGCTTCGAGCCGGGCCACGTCTGGAACGCGCTCCGTCTCATCGACGAAGGTCTGCTCAAGCCTCCATTCTGGTTCCAATTCGTGCTCGGGGTGCGCGGCGGCTCACCTCCGACGGTGAAGCAACTGCAGCACATGATCGAGATGCTGCCGCCGGGCGCTCACTGGTCCGTCTGCGGCATCGGCCGTGCCCAGTTGCCGCTCGGGATGGCGGCGCTCGCGATGGGTGGCCACGTCCGCACCGGGCTCGAGGACAACATCTGGTATCGCAAGGGCGAACTCGCCTCGAATCCGCAACTCGTCGCGCGCATCGCGCGCCTCGCCGAGGAATTGGGGCGGCCGGTCGCCACCCCCGCCCAAACCCGCAGCCTGCTCGGGCTCGGCACGAAGTAGGCTCGAGGTCCCCATGCCACGCGTCGCCGCGATCCAACTCTCCCACGAGACCAATGTGTTCAGCGCGGTCCCCACCGACTTCGCTGCGTTCCAAGCGTCGCACCTGCTCATCGGCGACGAGATCATCCCCGCACTCCGAGACTCCAACACCGAATTCGGCGGGTTCATCGCGCAATCCGAGCAGGACGGCATCGATCTCATTCCCATCATCGCGGTGTGGGCGACCCCATCCGGGTTGGTGACGCGCGACGCCATCGAGCGCCTTCTCGCCATCGCGGCCGAGGGGCTTCAGCGGGCCATCGCGAGGGGACCACTCGATGGCGTGTTGCTGGCCCTTCACGGCTCGATGGTCACCGAGGTCGACAGCGACGGCGACGGCTACGTCATGTCCCACGTCCGCTCCATCGTCGGGTCCGAACTGCCGATCGTTTCCACCCTCGATCTCCATGCCAATGTGTCGTTGCGCATGGTCTCCACGGTGAACGCGGTGGTTGGGTATGACACCTACCCGCACGTCGACATGGCCGAGCGCGGCCGGGAGGCCACACTTCTCCTCGAGCGCCTGATGCGCCGGGAGATCACGCCGACGGTCGCCATCCGCAAACCACCGATGCTCCCGACCTCGCAGCGGATGACCACCGACCGCATGCCAATGCGTGCCCTCATCGATCGCGCTCACGAGGCCGAGGAGGATCCGCGCGTCCTCAACGTCACCATTGCCGGCGGCTTCCCGCCCGCGGACGTCGAGGAGGCGGGGGTCAGCATCATCGTCACCACTGACAACGACCCTGCGCTCGCGGCGCAGATCGCGGACGAGATCGCGCGTGTCGCGTGGGATCTGCGCGACGGATTCCTCGGTGGCGTCGCCTCGTTCGATGACGCTGTCGGCTTGCTCGCCGCGATGGACAACGGGGACCTCCCCGGTCCGGGACCGCTGGTGCTGGTGGACATCGCCGACAACCCGTGGACCGGTGGCCCCGGAGACAGCGCGGAACTCGTCCGGTTCCTGCTCACCAACAAGGTGCGCGATGCCGCGGTCGCCCTCGTGCGTGATGCGGAGGTCGTGAACGCCGCCCTCGCCGCAGGACCCGGTGCGACGATCACCGCGACGCTCGGCGGCAAGACGGATGCCCTCCATGGCGATCCGCTGCCGGTCCGCGCCTACATCAAGTGCCTGACCGACGGCCAGTACGTGAACGACGGCCCGATGATGGCCGGCGTGCTCGTTGACCTTGGCCCGACCGCACTGCTGCACGTCACCCCGGCCGATGGCACCGAGGCTCCACCGGTGGAGGTGATCGTCACCACCCGCGCCGAAACGCCGATCGATCTCAACGTCTTTCGAAGCCATGGCATCGAGCCGACCCGTCGTCACGTGTTGGGCTTGAAGGGGAAAGGCCACTTCCGCGCTGCCTTCGAGCCGATCGGTCGGCGGGTGGTGCTGGTCGAGGGGCCGGGAATCACCGGTGCCGACCTCAGCCGCCTCGCCTTTCGGCGCCTGCGCCGCCCGATCTGGCCGCTGGACCAAGAGGTCCGCTGGCCCTGATCCCCCGGCAAGGTTGCATCGACAATCCTCCCATCGATCGGTCACACTCACGCCTACAGAAGCCCGGTCCTGCCTTGCCGCGCCGCGACACGGCATCACCGATGGCATTCGATTGCTATGAACCGGAGGAAACTGACCAATGCATGGGGAATGGGATGGGTTCAACATCTGGGCGGTCGGCGGCTTGCCGATGCACCCGCTCTTCGTGCACTTCACCACGGTGCTGGTGCTGATCTTCGGCATCTTCACCATCTGGCTCGCGCTGACTCGGAAGGGTGAACTCCGCCACAAACTTGCCTACCCGGCGGCTGGCGTGGGGTTCGCGCTGCTGGTCCTGACTCAGCTCACGATCATGACCGGCGAGCAGCTCGCCGAGATCGGCGATGAAGGCGCCCGCCCGATCGTCCACGAGCACGGTGAGCAGGGCGAGACGGTTCGCCTCGTGCTCTTCCTGCTGGTCCTCGTCCTGGTCGCCCTTGGTTGGACGGAGCGCAACGCCTCCGCCAAGTCCTCAACCGGCGGTGCCTCCACCGACCGCCGCTCGACCCTCGGCATGATCGCGCGCGGTCTTGTCGGCATCGGCGGGATCGCCACGGCGTTCACCGTGATCCAAGCCGGACATTCCGGTGCCACGGCGGTTTGGGAAGGTGAGATCGACGAACTTCCCGGCGGCGAGGCCGGCGAAAAGGGCGAGGCAGGAGAATCCGGCGAGAAGGGCGAGGCCGGGGAATCCGGCGAGTCCGGCGAGAAGGGCGAGGCTGAAGGCACGCCCAAGCCGTGATCCCGCTGGGCCCTCGCCGATCGCCTCAGCGAACCAGTCAGGGCGCACGGCTTGAACACAGGAGCAGAACGCTCCGGCACCCATCTCGGCAAGTGGCGGCGGCTTCAACGCCTGCGCACAGGATTCTCCCCTAGGCCACGGCACCTGTGGATCAATCAGGCCGCTGGACCAAGACGTTCGCTGGCCATGATCTCCGGGATCGACCACGGCGCCGCAGGGGGCAAAGCCCCCACTCACGGAAAGGGATTTCGACATGCCCGCCTTCGCTGGTGCAC
>JAPOLF010000188.1 GCA_029977305.1 bacterium
TGCCCGTAAGCAAGCAATGCCAGCTGAACCGCGTCCCGGTCCGTGTCGTCCAGCGATGCCGCGGTGCGGTGGAGCGTCCGAATACTGTTCGCCTCGTTGAAGAGCGTCTCCTCCGCCCCGCGATAGCGATCCCATGCCGCGGCGAGTGTCAAGCCGAGCACGAGCCCATACACGGAAAAGATCGCCGCCGCCACCGCATACACCGCGCCCGAATCACGCTGCAGCGCACCCATCAATCGCGCCCGCACAGCCAGCACCGCCCCCGTCACGAGGACAGCGGTCAGCACGATCAGCAACCAGTTCGGCAGCGTCGGCATCAGCGGCTCCCAATCCGTCGCAGGATCATCACGGCATGGGAGTCGGTGTCGGCAGATCCGGCATCGCGACCCCTGTTTCGATTCCCTCATTGCGCAGGATCGTCACCGCGCCCCGATAGTTCTCGGGATCTACCGCCTGTGTCCCTTCAAACGGTTGATCGAGATCTCGTAGCAGGATCAGCAAGGACACCAGCAAAATCGACACGCCCGCGGTGATCCAAACATGCAACCCCGGGTGGGTTGGCAGGATTGCCACGACCGCCCCCAGCGTGAACACCGCCCCCAGCAACAGGACGACCCAGAACTCCCGCGGCAACGCCTGCTGCGCGAGCGTCAGTCGTGTCCCTCGTGCTTTGTCGACATTCACCACCTCGCCGGAAATGGTGCCCATGATGTCGAGGTTGTTCGCCGGCGGTTGGCTCATTCCGCCTGAATCGGCGATGACCTTGTACATCGCCCGCATGCCGTTGCGGCCGGGGGCGTAGTCGATGAGTTCTGGCTTTTGCCCGGTGAGCTCCCCGAACGCGACCGCGATCCCATACTCCACCACCGCCGCCTTCATCGGCGCGATCTGATCAGCCGGCAGCGTGTCCGAGAGCCGGAACACCGTGAACAGGGAGTTCGTCTCGTCATAGACCGCGATCTCGGCCTGCTGGTACCGCTCCCATGCCGCGGCCAACGTCAGACCGAGGATCAAGCCGTACACCCCGAGCACCGCGGCCGCCACCGAGTTGATCGCATTCTGGTCGTCCTCCAGCAGCGTCCGGTACCGCCGACGCAGGAAGAGTTCCAGACCAACCGCGCAACCCACCGTTCCGAATAGAATCCCCAAGTTAGTGAGCAGATGCGGTCGATCCGCGAGTAGCTGATCCATCATCCCCTGACCTCCGACACCCACAGCCCCGACGCTCCACCTGCCTGCGTCATCTCAGGAGGACGGCACCGGTGTCCCCACGCCGGCGGGAAGTGATTCCTGCTGAGTCATGATGTCATCCTCGCGCCGCAGCGCATTCACCGTGTCCTGGTACTCGTCGAAGTCGACGGTGAACGCCCCCGAGAGCGGGTGATCCAAGTTGTTGATGAGGATCAGGGTCAGCAAGATCAACGCGGACGCCCACACCGCGATGAACAGGTGCAGCCGCGGGTGGGTCGGCAAGATGATCACCAGCGCGGTGATCGACAATCCTGCGCCGAGGATCAGCACCCACCAAAACGCCGTCGGCAACCCATTGCGCACCAGCTCGATCCGCGATTCGCGGAACCCCTCCATCGCGTAGATCACATCCCAGGATGGATCGATTCCCCCGGCATTCACCGGAGCATAGACCTCATTGATCTGCTCCATCGTGGCATAGACATCGCGGAACGCCACCGCACCAGGATCGTCCGACTGGTCGGCCGCATTCCACTCACCGTTGAGTTCCGTCTGGACCACCGCGTCACCATAGGCGATCACGGCGTCACGCAATTCAATCCCGAGCTCATCGAAGATCGTTGACATCCGCGACAGCCCCACCATCGCCGCCGTCTCATTCCGCAGCGAGAACTGCGCGAGTTGAAACCGCTCCCATGCCGCATTGAGGGTGAGACCGAGGATCAGGCCGTAGACCGAGAGGATCGCCGCGCTGATTGCCAGGATTTCGTTGGAATCCTCTTGCAGCACCCGTCCGAATCGCCGCCGCACGATCACGACCGCGATCCCGATGAGCACAAGCGCACCCACCAGAGCGAGCAATTGGATGGGCGTCACCACACGGCCGAAGAGTGATCCTGTCACAGCGGTCCTTCCAAGCAATCCTCGAGGAGTCTACTTCGCTCATGCCCCGTTTGCCGACGACTTCGGTCACCCTGCGCACCATTCCTATTTGCGGGTGTTCAGCAGCGCCTCACGGGACCGGCGTGGTTTGGACTTCCGATCGGAGGTACTCCAACGCATGGCCGTAGTTGACGACATCGGCTCGGATCGGTGGATCCAGCGGTTGGTCGAGATCCATCAGCAACGCGAGCGTCAGGCTGATCACCAACGCCGTCGCCACGACGATCGGCACGTGCACAATCTTCCGCTCGGTGGTGAACAGCGAGACGAAACTCACCGTCACCACCGCCCCGATCACGAGCAGCAGCCAGAATTGCCAGGGCAAGTTGTTCTTCACCAAGGTGATGCGTTGCCCGCGTGCTTGCTCGAGAGCTAGCACCGATGCGATGGATTCCTGCACCACCACCCCCGGCACCTGCGGGTTTTCCGCCAGCGCCGTGTGCACGTCATACAGCTTGCGCATCGAGTCAGAGGCCTCCGGCGAGAACTTCGGGTCCTCCCCGAGTTCGACGATGCTGACCGCCTCGCCGTAAGAGAGCAGCAACGCGTTGATTTCGTCCCGCACGTCGGCCGGATAGTTCTCTGCCAACCTGCTGATCATGAACAACGCGTTTGATTCGTTGCCGAGCAGCATCTCCGCATCGTTGAACCGCTGCCACGCCGCCACCACGATCATGCCGAGGATCACGCTGTACACCGCGGTCGCCACCCCGACCACCGATCCGATCCGATCCGTCTCATTCAGATTCCCGCGGAAGCGCCGCGCGAACCAGAGCATCAGGAGCGACGCCCCGACCACGATGGCGAAGAACATCAGATTCGCGATCCAGTAATTCATTGCCATGGCTGCCCGCCTAACTCGACGGTACCGGGGTGGCTGCGGATGGCGCGGCTCCCGGCGCCGCCGGATTCACCCCATACTCACGCCGCATCCCGTCGACGGCCTGTGTGAACTCGGTGAAATCCACCGTGTACGATCCGAAATACGGGCGATCCAGGTTGTGGATCAGCGCCAAGGTCAGCACGATGAGCGCGGTCGCTCCGAGCGTGATGGTGAAATGGATCTTCGGGTGCGAGGGCAAGATCACGATCAATCCCGCAATCGACAACACCGCCCCGAAGATGAGCAACACCCAGAAAGGCCGTGGCAACGCATTCTGCGACAGCTGGATCCGCTGTCCTCGCTGATTGTCCAGGGCGATCAACACCACCCACGTCGGGTCCACCGAATTCAAGTCCCCGAACTCCGGAGAATCGCCGATCCGCTCCATGACTGAGTAGATCTCGCGTATCGCCTCGGACCCCGGACGGTGGTGAATGTCCGATTCCTCGTCAACCATCAACTCATTGGCGATCACCGTGTCGCCATAGGCGATCACCGCCCGCTGCAGATCGTCCCCAAGATCATCGTAGGTCGGCGCCAACCTGGTCAGCGCGAACATCGCGTTCGCCTCGTCCCGCAGGGAGAACTCGGCGATCTGGAATCGATCCCACGATGCCGCCAGCGTGAGACCGAGGATCAAGCCGTAGACCCCCAGAATCGCCGACGTCACCGCCGTGATTGCCCCGGAATCCCGCTCCAACGCGTCTAGCGCGATCCTCCGCACCACGACCACGAGGATGCCGACCACGACAAGCGCGATGGTCAGAATGGCCGCTGTTTCAACCGACAGCAGATCCCCGATCATGTGGTGAGCCACGATCCCTCCCAGCGGATATGCCCCGAATTGTACGTTGCCCGTCGGTCAGTCGCCCCAGCCGCCCGTACGGTGGATACTTCCCAGACGGGAACTGCGGCGATCGGATCGTCGGCATCCCGCGCCATGCCGGCCGGGAAGCACGTACCGAGGAGACTCCGATGAAGGACTACACGTCATACTCCTATTGGCTCGAGACCTGCGGCGATGACCTCACCCCGCGTCCATCCCTCAGCGGGTCCATCGATGTCGATGTCGCCATCCTCGGCGCAGGCTTCACCGGCCTCTGGACCGCC
>JAPOLF010000189.1 GCA_029977305.1 bacterium
GAAGAGACGCTCGAGCAAATCCGACAGTCTGATCTCCCCAAACCCGAACGCACGGCGCGGAAGTTGCTGCACGCGAGCTACAGACCGATGTCGCCGCAGTGAGGATCCCCTGAAACGCCTGCGGCGGAGGCTTGAGCCTCCGCCGCAGAGCAAAACCCCAGAGGTCGATCGGTTCAGCTAAACGGCGAGGGATCCGCGTAGTTGAAGCTTCCGCCGGATCCATCGCTGATTGACGTGCCGCCTGAAGCGTCGAAGGCGCCACCCGTGGAGTTGCTCATCGCACCACCGCTGGCGGAGACATCACCCATGGTGTCACCGACCCCGAGGGCAGCACCGGCGTTGGAGCCTGCGTTGATATCACCCGCACCGATGGCTCCCCCGTTGGCGTCGCTCACGGCTCCGCCACCCAAGCCCGCCAAAGCGGTGTCCGGGCCTGCATCCTGCACAACGGCGTGTTGCGCCTCAAGGGCACCGAAGACGAACGTCACCGCTCCGGCGGTGACTGCTTTGCGCTTGTCCACGTGAGCATCCTCCTGAGGTTGCGCGGCGACGCACGAGTATCGTTTCGCTCGCCTCAGCGGAATCACCAGCAAACGAAACGGGGACCGCGCTCGCGCAGTCCCCGCATCATTCGACGGTATCAGGCCCGCGCGAGCGGGCGAACGTCTCTAGCTGACGAACGCGACGTTGTAGTCGCCGCCCGTGGCATCCGAGACGGCCGACCCACCGAGGGTGGCAACATCGACGTTGGTGGTGTTGGCGATGGCGCCGCCACCGATGCTGGCCGTGCCGTCGGTGTTGCCGACGCCGATGGCCGAGCCCATGTTCTCGCCGCTGTTGATGGACGAGGTGGACGCCGCGCCGCCCTGGGCGTCGGAAACCGCGCCACCGCCATTACCGGCCGAGGCAACTTCCTGAGCGAAGAGAAAATCCATGATCGTTCCTCCCTGAAGTCGGTCGTGTAGTGGTGGCCATATCCATCACCTGGAGATATGGCTGTCCCGGCGGGCGTCCGTCGGAGACGCGCGCCGGGACAATCCGGGTGATTGCTTAGCTGACGAACGCGACGTTGTAGTCGCCGCCGCTGGCATCAGCGATCGAGGTGCCGCCGTCGGCATCAAGCGCAACGTCGGTGGTGTTGGCCATGCTGCCGCCACCCGCGGAGACCGAACCCATGGTGTCGCCCACGCCAACGGCGGTGCCCATGTTGCCGCCGGAGGAGATGGTGCCGGAGGAGATCGCGCCGCCGTTCGAATCGGCCATCGCGCCACCACCGTTACCCGAGGACGCCGTCTCTTGGAAGAACAGGAACTCGCTCATGTGATTCCCTCCCACATGTTCCCCAACCGGACGCCCACGACACGCGTCGTGGGAGGAACTCCCGACTGGTGTACGTACAGTATCAAACGGGTGGACAAGTTGTCAACGACAGATCACATGGACGAGTTCGACCGTTGATTCCAAAGGCGCTGAATGTCGGGACCGTATTGTCATCGCCCCAAGCGGCCATGTACCGACTGTGACGATGGAGTTGACGCTTGATTCCTTTCCATGTAAGGTTAATGAGGGATCGATCTTCTCTTCCTGAACTTCAGCAGGAGGGAAAAGACACGAAAAAGCCCGCCGCTTGACGCGACGGGCGGTACCCCCAGCGGGATTCGAACCCGCGATCTTCACCTTGAAAGGGTGACGTCCTGGGCCGCTAGACTATGGGGGCCTCTTTCGAACGATACCCGCGATGCGCGGCAGGTGTCAACGAAGCAGTCTTTCGAACGGCGTTGGCACTCCGAACCAGCACAAGTGCCGAGCCGCGCAACAGCATGACGAGAGGGCGCGAATGGTGAGTTCCCAACAAGAACCTCAAAACGTGAGTGAACCACTCGAGACCGCGGACTCCCCTCCGGGAAATGTTGTTGAGTTCGAGCATGGGCGAGAGCGTCGCCATCGTCAGGGCTCCGCTCAGCGGGTTCGTCCTGAGCGCCCTGATCGGGCAGATCAGAAGGAACGACGTCGAGAGGCGAAAGCGGAAAAGGCGGCCCGCAGCGCTCCGGATGTTCATTCGGAGGGGGAGCTGGCTGAGGTTGCCGCGGTCGAGACGGCGGTTGCCTTGAGTGACGATTCTGCGGTGCAGCACGCGCTCCTCTCCGCCCCGGTGGTCAGCACGTCCAATACCAGCCCGAAATCGGTTGAGCGCCTGCAATCCACGTTTGACGGCGCCCAGCAAGTGATGGTGGACAAGCAGGACGTGACCGCGACCGTTGCTCCGCTCGTCCGGCATGTGAACATGCTCACTGAGATGCTCAATGCCTCCCAAGTCACGCTTGGGCGCGTGCAAATGGAACGAGACGTGCTCCGGCTGCGACTGGCCGAGCAACTCAACGTCTCCCCGGAATCGCTCATCTTGGACACCCCGACCGACACCGTCGCCCCGGATGGGTCGATGGTCCAAGTGAAAGCGAGGACGGAGACGGCATCGGCGAAAACTCCCTCGCGGTTCGGACAGGTTCTTGGATCGACGGGATTGGTGATCCAGGACGGACACACGAAAGAGCAGATCTCCAAGACCGCTCGCCGTCGTCAAATGCTCGCCGTGGTGATCCTCACAGCCGTGGGAATCGGTCTCTACATCGCCCAACGGAATGGCAAAGATGTCACCGGATTTTCACGGGACAGCCTCGCTGAGTTGCAATACGTTGGGATCTTCTTCAACGTGTTCCTCATGATGTGGATGCTCTATCGAGTTGCCCGGGTTGGTGGCAAAGGGGCGCGATGGTTGTTCCCGAACTCCGAGCGCAGCCGTCCAAGGCGGCGGTAGCGCGTTGATTCCCCAATCCGGCTTGGGTGAGTGGCAACCCGGCGGCAATCCCGCCGGGTTGTGGCTGCCAACCTTGTGGGGGGCCTCAAGGTGCTGACGGAGATCGAGCCTTCCCGCTCCACCGTCTCACGTCCTCGCTGCTGGCAACCAGCAACGCGATGCAGGCCACCGCGACCAACATCACCACCCCCACGCTGACCCTGCCCAGGGTGATGCCGCCACCGAGCGCGGCGAATCGGTCGACGATGAAGATGATCCCATCGCAGAGCAAGCGAGCGGGTTGGGCGATGAGCCACGCGAGCCACCCCACCCAACCGAGGAGAAAGGCTCCGGCGGTCGCCACCAGTGATGCGATGAAGGCGAGGTTGACCAGTGGGCCGATGGCGACGTTCGCCGGAATACTGAGCAACGGCACGACCCCGCTGAGCGGCAAGAGGAACGGCAACGTCGCAACTTGCGCCATGGTTGAGCCGACAACGCCAGATCGCAACCAGGCAAGTCTGCCCTCGGCAGCCATCGGCACCGAGACGGCGATGCCCAACGAGGCGGCCAACGAGAGTTGGAATGACAGTTCGTGGACATACGCTGGGCGGAGCATCGCCATCAGCGCTCCTGAGAGCAGCACGAGGGTGGTCACATCAGGCCGCCGCCCGACGGTCACCGCGAACACCGTCGCCGTCGCAGCGATCGCGGCCCGGACAGCCGGGGGATTCGCTCCCACGAAGACCGCGTAGGCCCACACCACGATCACGATCAGGGCGAGCCACCCCTTGGATCTGCCCCAACCTCCCAAGCCTCCTGCTGCCACGAGCAGACTGACGAAGGTTGCGAAGTTCGATCCGCTGATGGCGGTGATATGGGTGGTACCGGTGATGACGAAGGCATCGCGGCGATCTGCGGAGAAGGCGCGATCGTCGCCGGTGACCAGGCCGCTCATCAGCACACCGGCGTCGCCAGGGACGAGTAATTGGAGGCGCAGGGTGACGGTGTCCCGTGCGATGGCCATCGTCCGTAGGAGGCCCGAGCCTGTGGTCTGGACCGTCGCGCCGCGTCCGAAGACAGTGGCAGCACAGCCACGCTGCGCCAGGTAGCGTTGAAATCCCGGTGGCTCGTCCATCAATGGCGACGCCTGTCCACTAAACGTGATGGTGTCGCCGAGCTGCACCACCGGCGTCGGTGAGAGCACCACGCAGAGCGTGGCTTCGGCCGGAGAGAGCGCACTCCCCTGCCCCACCTGCGACGTGCGCAAAGTAAACGTCTGGGAC
>JAPOLF010000018.1 GCA_029977305.1 bacterium
CGTCCGCAGCGCATCCAATTGCGCCGTGAACTCCTCGGCACCCGGAATGTCGTGCCGAGTCCGCATCGCCCGCGCCAGCTGCACCATCCCGGACTCCGGATCGTAGATCCATCCCCAGCGCTGCTTCGTCGCCTCCGGCACCACCGCCGCCAGCGCATTCCAGTCGAGTCCCAGCCGCCCCTCAAGCTCCTCGCCGCCGTCGAACGTCCGCGTCGGTTCCGGTTCGTTCTTCTGCGGCAGGTTCGACCACTCCCAACGCGTCCCCCCTGCCGCATCGACCAGCGACACCTTGAACAGGCGCCCGAATCCCCCTTGCGCGTTCGCCATCTGCCCTTCCGCGATCGCTCCCTGCCAACGACCGGTCACCTTCGCTTCCTCGAGATCCACCTCGCCGCCGATCGCATCCGCCAAAGGCGTCAGGCGTGCGGCGAGATCCTGTTTCGCCTTCCGATTGAAGTGCGCGGCCAGCCACGCGGTCCCCGCCAAGGCGATCCCCACCAGCAGGCACATCGCCAGCCCGAATTGTGCGTAGGCATTCACGCGTGGCTCGCTCCCGGATGACGCTCCGTCGTCATGGTCCCTCGTTCCCGGGTAGCATGCCACGGGCAGCAGCCTGATTGCTGTGCCAGCGGACACATGCCGCGTCGCCGCAGGATTGCCCGATGAGACCCCGCGTGCCAGCCATCGCCCTCACGCCCGAGGCGCCTCCATGGCGCGATCGCCGCTACCTCCTCAGCACGCTGGTCATGGCACTCACCATCGTGGCCCTCATCCCGGTGCGTGGCACGTTCGGTATCTTGAATCTGTTGCTGATCTTCCTGTTTGTCTCTGGCGGTGTTGCTCTCGCCTGGGGCGCGGGACCCGCCGCCTGGTCCGCGATCATCGGCTTTCTCGCCTTCGATTTCTTCTTCATCCCGAACTACCACTCCTTCACCGTCGCCCGCAGCGAGCATGTTGTGGTGCTTCTGGCGTACCTGTTGGTGGCGATCGTCATCGGTCAGTTGGTCGCACGGGTCCGCGCACGCACGGCCATCGCCGAGCGCGAACGCGAGCGGATGGCCCTCCTTTACGAGATGAGCACCGGGCTCACCGTCCCGACCACGTTCGACGAGATCCTGCAGGAGATCGCCAACGCCCCGGTCACATCACTTGGTGCATCGTGGTCCCGCGCAACCACCGTGGCGGGCGCGGAGGCCATGGCTTCCGACGCCAACCCCCCGCCATCAGCCGACTCCACCGTTCCGCTCCGCGTCCCCATGCACGCCGGCGCCCGCGAGATCGGCCTTCTCGAAGTGCTCCCCGCGGCGGGCACCGATCAGTTCCCCGAGGGGACGGCAACCCTTCTCCGCACCTACGCCGGACAGGCGGCACTTGCCCTCGAGCGCGCCCGCCTCTCCGAGGAGGCGTCGCACGCCGCCGTGATCTCCAAGTCCGACGAACTGAAATCCGCCCTGCTGGCCGCCGTCTCGCATGATCTCCGCACGCCACTCGCATCCATCAAGGCCTCCTCGAGCGCGCTCCTCGACAACACCGTGCAATGGGATCCCGCCGCCAGTCATGACCTCCTCGAAGCCATCGATGAAGAGGCCGATCGCCTCACCCGGATGGTGAGCAACCTCCTCGATCTGTCCCGCGTCGAGGGTGGTGCGATCCGTCCGTCCTGCGAGTGGAATGACCTCGGCGAACTCATCCAAGAGGTGGTCGCGCGGGTCGAACCTCGTGCCGCAGATTGCCGGTTCACCTCCACGATCGCGGCCGACCTCCCGCTCGCGTGGTTCGACTATGTCGAGATCGCCCAAGTCGTCGAGAACCTTCTCGACAACGCCATCCGCCACGCACCGCCACACAGCGCGATCTCCATCACCGCGGACGCGTCAGACGGGCTCATCCGTTGCGCCGTCGCCAATGCTGGTCCGCCCATCCCTCGAGATGCCCTGAATACCCTCTTCCTCCCGTTCCGCAGTGGCGACGTCGCATCCGCCGGGACGCTCGGCATCGGCCTTGCCATCTGTCGCGGCTTCGTCGAGGCACACGGCGGCTCCATCGAAGCCTTTTCGCCACCTGATGGCGGAGCCACCTTCCGATTCATCCTCCCGATTGCCCCACCAGTCGAGCAGCTGTCCATGCCGGGAGGACAATCCGCATGACCACTGCCCGCATTCTCGTTGTCGATGACGAACCGCAGATCCGACGCGCCCTCCGCACGGCGCTCATCGCCCATGACTTCGAGGTCGAAACGGCGGAGAATGGAACTCAAGCGTTGGTGCAGGCAGCGGCATGGTCACCCGACGCCATCGTGCTCGATCTCGTCCTCCCCGCCCCGGATGGATTCGACGTCCTCCGCGATCTCCGCAGCTGGTCCGACGTGCCGGTCATCGTCCTATCCGCCCGCGGACAAGAGGCCGACAAAGTTCGCGCACTCGATCTCGGCGCTGATGACTACCTCACCAAACCCTTCGGCATGGCGGAACTTCTCGCGCGTCTCCGGGCCGTGCTGCGCCGCCGCACCGTGGTGCTCTCATCCCGCATCACCTCCGGCTCAGTGGTGATCGATCTCACCGCCCATCTCGTGACCAAACATGGTCAACCGATCCACCTCACCCCGACGGAGTTCGACCTCCTCCGGGTGCTTGCCACCAACGCCGGAAAGGTGCTCACCCACCGCCAGGTGCTCGAACGCGTCTGGGGCGGTTACGCCAGCGAGAACGTCCAGCAGCTCCGCGTGTATGTGAATTACTTGCGCCGCAAACTCGAGGACGACCCGGCCCGTCCCACCCTCATCGTCACCGAACCGGGCGTCGGTTACCGCTTTCACCCAGACGATGCCGCCGAGACTCTAATGACTTTCTAACACGCGCCAACCAAAATCTAACGCCGCATCAATGACCACCTCGGTACCGTTGCCAATCGGCCCGACACGGTCTGGTTCTTGCGTCCCACGAATCCGACCGTGTCGGAGACGCGTGAACCCGGGAGTCTTTGGTGGTTGCCACGGCATCAACGGAATCAGATCAACCTCGCTCAGCGATGAGGCAGTGGTTCCTGCAGGCAGAGCAGACCGGCGCTGGTGCCCACCATCCCACGAAACCGTGGTGGCAAGTGATGTGCCTCACCGGCGTGGATTACTTCTCCACGCTGGGCTACCAGCCCGGCATCGCAGCGCTTGCGGCTGGACTGCTCTCCCCACTCGCGACGCTCGTTCTCGTACTCCTGACCCTCTTCGGGGCACTTCCGGTCTATCGCCGCGTCGCCCGCGAGAGCCCATTTGGCCAGGGCTCCATTGCGATGCTCGAGAAACTCCTCTCCTGGTGGCAAGGGAAACTCCTTGTTCTCGTCTTGCTCGGCTTCGTCGCGACGGACTTCGTCATCACCATCACCCTCTCCGCCGCCGATGCTGCCGCCCACGTGGTCGAGAACCCCCTCGTGCCGCCGGTTGTCCATCACTGGCAAATGCCCATCACCTTGATCCTCATCACCCTCCTCGCGGTCGTCTTTCTCAAGGGCTTTCGCGAGGCGATTGGTATCGCCGTCGTCGTCACGCTTTCCTACCTCGCGCTGAACCTGGTCGTGGTTGCGGTGGCGATCCGCGAGATTGCCACCCATGCCTACACCTGGAGTGATTGGATTGCCGCACTCGTGGCACAGCACGGTTCCCCGTGGCGCATGATCGCGCTCTCCCTGCTCCTCTTCCCAAGCCTGGCCCTCGGTCTCTCCGGATTCGAAACCGGTGTCGCTGTCATGCCTCTCGTCAAGGGCAACCCTGACGACACTCCGCTCGATCCCAGCGGGCGAATTCGCAACACCGGCAAACTCCTCACCACGGCCGCCGTCATCATGAGCATCTTCCTGATGACCTCCTCCATCGCCACCACCCTCCTCATCCCTCAGCAGGAGTTTCTGCCCAGCGGCGACGCCTATGGCCGCGCCCTCTCCTATCTGGCCCACGAGTTCCTCGGCGAGGCCTTCGGCACCGTGTACGACGTGAGCACGATCCTGATCCTCTGGTTCGCCGGCGCTTCAGCGCTTGCCGGCCTCCTCACCATCGTCCCGCGCTACCTTCCGCGGTACGGCATGGCACCTTCCTGGACCCTTGCCACTCGCCCCTTGGTGCTGGTCTTCTTCATCATCTGTGTCGTCGTCACGATCATCTTCCGTGCGGATGTCGACGCCCAAGGCGGCGCCTATGCGACCGGCGTGCTCGTTCTCATCACCTCGGCCGCCTTCGCCGTCGCCCTGGCCGCCCGAAGGGCCAAGCAGCGTTTCTGGTCCGTCGCGTTCCTCGCGATCTTCGCGGTCTTCGCCTACACCACGGCGGTCAACATCTATCAACGCCCTGATGGCGTGAAGATCGCCGCTTGCTTCATCGTGGCCATCATCGTCGTCTCCCTGATCTCCCGCACCATCCGATCGCTGGAACTCCGCACCCCGCGCGTCAACTTTGACGACGCATCGCTCGCCCAGCTCCATCGCCTCAGTGCCCTCGGTCCCATCCGCATCATCGCCAACCACCCTGATGAGCGAGATGGCCGCGAGTATCTCCTTCGCGAGAGCCAGGAGCGCGAAACCAGCCACATCCCGATTGATGCCCCCGTCCTCTTTCTCGAAGTCGTGGTTGATGACCCCTCAGAGTTCGAGCGAGAGGTCGATGTCCATCTTGACGAAGTCGAGGGCTTCAACGTGCTCGTTGCGGATGCCGCGAGTGTTCCCAACGCACTAGCCGCGGTCCTCCTCGCGATCCGCGACATGACGGGCAAACGCCCCCACGCCTACCTCGGATGGAAGGAAGGCAACCCACTCTTCTACTTGAGCCGGTTCCTGTTTTTCGGGGAGGGCGACATCGCCCCGGTCACCCACGCCATCCTCAAACAAGCCGAGCCTGATCCCGCTCGCCGCCCCGCGATCCACGTCGGCTAGCCGCGACGACCACCGTATCTCGGCCGAATGAGCGTGGCCTTTGCGGTCCGACCAGAGGTTGTCACCACCCTTCCGGTCTGCACAGTGCTTCCCGGTACAATGGCCCGAGCAGGGTCACGAAGGGAACCACCGCAATGCGCCGCCGGAAACTCACGTGGCACCTCGGTCTCGGGCCGGCGGTCGGTAACGTCTTCTGGGCCATGATCGGCATCGAAGCCGCCTTCGGCGCCTACGTCGGCATCTGGCCCCTTTGGATCGAAGCACTCGGCGCCCCCATCACCCTCGTCGGCCTCATCCTGGGCGTCCAAGGCATCCTTCGCCTCGTGACCCTGGCTCCCTCCGCCGCCCTCGCCGAACGTTTCGACCCCGCCAAACTCATCGTCTGGTCACGTGTCGCCACGCTCATCGGGCTCGTCACCGCCGGCCTCGCCACACACTGGACCATGCTCGCCCCGATGATCATCGGCACCGCCATCGGCGAAATCGCCTTTCCCCTCACCCAGGCTCACCTCGCCGCAAACGCCCGCGAGAACCGCGTCCGCGCCTTCACCCTCGTCTTCAACGTCGGCCCCGCCGTCGCCTTCGGCGTCGCGCCGCTCATCGCCGGAGGCCTCATCGCCCTCTACGGCATGCGCTCCGCCTTCTTCTTCGCCGCCGCCTGCACCGCCTTCTCCATTTTCTTCTTTGCTCGCTTCAAGACCGCCGAACGCCCCGAGGAGGAGCAGGAATCCCGATCCCCGAGCACCTACCGCGAGGCTCTCGCCGAGCCCCACATCAAGTCGCTCCTCACGCTCCAGTCCCTCGCCATCTTCTCCATGGCACTCGGTATCTCGCTCCTGCCCACCTTCCTCAACGACGCCCGCGGCATCCCGCCCTCCATCGTCGCGATCATGGGCGGCATCGGCTCGGTCGGCGCCATCATCTACGGCCTCATCGTCGCCCGCAGTCGCAAGCTCCAGACCTTTCCCCTGGTCAGCATCGCCATTGCGGTCTGCTTCGTCATCGCCACCTTCGTCATCTGCCTCTTCGCCTACTCGCCGTGGATCATCGGCATCGCCTTCATCGGCCGCGGCGGCCTCTGGTCGGCATGGGGCCTCTTCGTCGCCGCCCTCGGAGAGATCACCCGCACCGACCGCATCCGCCCGCGCGTCTTCACCCTCAGCGAGATGATCGGCGGCACGTCGTGGTCCGCCGCCCCGGTGCTCTCCGGCCAGCTCTATGCCATCTCCCCGAACATGCCGCTCGTGGCCGGGATCATCGCCTGCGGCGCCCTCGTTCCCGTCTTGATCGGGCTCCAGAAGCGGCTTGGAAACCGCCTCGGGCCGGGCGTCAGCCAACTCTCCCCGGTGGAAAGCTTCGAACCCGAAGTGACCTGATCCACGCCCCTTCCAGCGTGGGATGGGCCACACAAGCCCTCGGGAGCCCGTGATAGGCTTCCAGTCGTTGGAAGAGCCCGCAAGTTCCCGTGGAGGTGTCTCATGGCGGTCGAGCCGCTGCTGTTCGAGTTGAGCAAGCCTGGTCGTCGCGGCGTCACGTTTCCTGCCGCCGACGTCCCCGAAACGCCCCTCCCCGCCGGCCTCGCCCGCGCCTCGCTCTCGTGGCCTGAGGTCAGCGAGATCGACGTCATCCGCCACTTCACCCGCCTGAGCCAGAAGAACCACGCCATCGACGTCGGCTTCTACCCCCTCGGCTCCTGCACCATGAAGTACAACCCCCGCGTCAACGAGGTCACCGCACGCATGCCGGGCTTCGCGGGCATCCACCCGCTGCAAGATGACCGCACCGTCCAAGGCGCCCTCGAGCTCATGTACGAGCTGCAGGAGATGCTCGCCGAGATCTCCGGTTTCGCCGCCGTCGGCATCCAACCCGCCGCCGGTGCCCATGGTGAACTCTCCGGGGTCATGGTCATCCGCCAGTACCACATCGCCAACGGCCAACATGAGCAGCGGCGCAAGTTCCTTGTGCCTGACAGCGCCCACGGCACCAACCCTGCCACCGCCGTCATGGCTGGCTACGAGGTGGTGACCCTTCCCTCCGATGATCGAGGCAACTGCGATCTCGAGGCGGTCCGCGCGGCCGTCGGCCCCGATGTCGCCGGCATGATGATCACCAATCCCAACACGCTCGGCTTCTGGGATGAGCACATCACCGAGATTGTCGATCTCGTCCATGGCTGCGGCGGCCTCGTCTACAACGACGGCGCCAACTTCAACGCCATCCTCGGCATCGTCCGCCCCGGCGACGTCGGCCTCGATGTCATGCACTTCAATCTGCACAAGACCTTCTCCACCCCACACGGCGGCGGCGGCCCCGGCTCCGGCCCGATCGGCGTCCGCGCCGGCCTCGAGGAGTTCCTCCCCGGCCCACGTGTCCGATTCGCCGACGATCACTACGAACTCTTCACCCCGGCCCACAGCCTCGGCCGTGTCCACGGCTTCCACGGCAACTTCGGGATGATGGTCCGCGCCTACACCTACATCCGGATGCACGGTGCCGCTGGGCTCCGCCGCGTCAGTGAGGACGCGGTCCTTTCGGCCAACTACCTTCGCACGCAGCTGCAGGACCGCTACCAGATCGCCGTCGATCGCACCTGCATGCACGAGTGCGTCTTCTCCGCTAATCGCCAGAAGGCCAACGGCGTGAAGGCCCTCGACATTGCCAAGCGCCTCCTCGATTTCGGGGTTCACCCCCCGACCGTGTACTTCCCCCTCGTGGTCCCCGAGGCGCTCATGATGGAGCCCACCGAGACCGAGTCCAAGGAGAGCCTCGACTACTTCATCGCCACCATGCGCCAGATCGCCGACGAAGCCGAGACAAACCCCGAGCTCGTCCAAGGTGCGCCGTACACCACGGAGTTCAAGCGTCTCGACGAGGCAGGTGCCAATCGCAAACTCAACATCGTTTGGAAGGCCCCGGCCGAGGAAATCGCCGCAGCCGCCGACTAGCCTTCACGAGGAAGAAGACTTCGACGCGCCGAACCGGTCACGGTTCGGCGCGTTGGTGTGTGGAGCATCGATTGATCGTTCACCACCCGAGCGCGGGGAGCACCTCGCTGCGCAGCCCCCAGACTCCGATCACCACCAGCAGCACCCCAGCCGCCCGCGTGATCAGCTGATGATGCGTCACCAACCACCCGGTGAACTGCCGTTGCACCGGCGCCGCCACCAATCCGAGCACCACCAGCGGCCACCCGAATCCCAGCCCGAACGCGACGAACGTCAGGATCGTCTGCCCAAGTGATTCACCGGTCGCCGACCCCACGAGCAGGAAACTGATCAACACTGGTCCGGTGCACGGCAGTGTCACCGGCGCGATCAGCGCCCCGTACACGAATGCCGCCGCCATCGGGTGCTCGATCGTCGGCAATGATCCGGTCACCAGTCCCGCGAAGGGATTCCGCCCCGCCAGCATCGCGAGGCCCAAGCCGATCACCGCGATGTACACCGCTGGCAGCAGCCATGGCAGCACCGCTTCGAATCCCTTGCCCAGCGCATACAGCGCGAGACCGAGCACCACCATCGTGCTCAAGACCCCGGCCAGCACCACGAGACCCAACCACGCCCGCCCACGTGTCCGATCCGCCGCCGATCCCGTCCCCGCCAGAAACGCCAACAATCCCGGATAGAGCGGGAGGAGGCACACATTGGTCAGGATCGAGGCGTTCCCCAACAGGAACGCCTGCACGAGCGCGTTCACGGCGTCCGCAGCGCCTCGCGCAGTTCCGCCGCGATCTCTTCCGGATCCTGCGTCCCCAATTGCAGCTCACCCGGCGTGCCGTCGGCCGCGATGATCACGTGTGGCGTCAGCGGGGGCACCAGCCCCTCTTTCCCGTACTCCTCCGCCCACGCCACCGCGAACGGTTCGGTCATCACCGCGTGCACAAACGGAAATTGATACTGCTCCTCATAGGCGCGCAGTGCATCCGGATCGATGGTGGTCTCGATGCTCAGCGCCACGAACACGATCCGCTCGCGCTCCTCCGGCGTCAACAGGGCCAGCGCCTCGACGATGCGGCCAAACTGGCCGCGACAGGTCGCTCACCACGTCCCCATCGGATGGACATAAACGATGCTCCCCGGAAACGCCCCGAGCCGGAACACGTCCTCGGTGCAGACGTCCGTCAAGTCCATCCCGAGCCATGCCGCCTGCGCCTTCGGCGTCGAGGCGGGCAGGGGAGTCGCCGCAATCGGGGTCGCCGCTGCTCGCGCCTCAAGCACACAACCGTGCTCCGCCGCTGCCGGCATCGGCACGCCTGCCCCAAGGACAAGCGGCCAAGCCACTGCCGCTGCCGTCATCACTGTCACCGCGCGTCGCGCCATGGTGCCTCCTCCGTCTTCAAACTTTGAGTAGTGGTACCTGATTGTGACCGCGTCTGCTGCGGCATGTGCTACCGGTAACTCGCTGCCTGCAATTCGAACAGCTCTGCATATTGCCCGTTGGCCTGCATCAGTTCCTCGTGCCGACCCTGTTCGATCAACTTCCCGTGGTCCAGCACCAAGATCCGATCTGCCATCCGTACCGTGGAAAACCGGTGTGAGATGTAGAGCGCCATCCGTCCGCGCGTCAGCGTCCGCAACCGCTCGAACAAGTCGTGCTCCGCCCGTGCGTCGAGCGCCGCCGTCGGCTCATCGAGGATCAGGATCTCCGCATCCTCCGCCTTGCGCATGAACGCCCGCGCAAGTGCGATCTTCTGCCACTCCCCGCCGGAGAGTTGGTGCCCGCTGTCGAACCACTTGCCAAGCTGCGTCCCGAACCCTTCCGGCAGCGCGGCGATCACCGTCGTCGCCCCAGCCTCCGAGGTCGCCCGTGCGATCGCCTCATGATCCTCTGACCGACGCGCATCACCAACCCCGATGTTCTCCGCCGCACTCAGCTGGAACATCGCGAAGTCTTGGAACATCACCGCGAACCGCTCGCGCAGCTCCTCCGGGTCGTACCGCCGGATGTCCTGCCCGTCGATCAGGATCTCGCCGCTGTCCGGGTCGTACAGCCGCCCCAGCAGTTTCACGATCGTCGACTTGCCCGCCCCATTCCGCCCGACCAGCGCCACCGTCTCGCCCAGCCCGATCGTGAAGCTCACGTCATCTAGCGCCGGCACATCCCGATCGGGGTAGCGATACGACACATGCCGGAACTCGATCCCCTCTTGGAACGGCCGCCGCATCGCCACCGGATGCTCCGGTGCCGCGATCGTCGGCTTCCGCTCAAGCAGGTCATGCAGCGACGTCAGGTACAACCCGTGCTCGTAGATGCCCTGCACCCCGGTCAGGATCCCTTGGAAGGCGCCGCTCACCTGCGTCGCCGCCCCCGCGAAGATCGTCACCTGTCCCAACGAGATCGCACCGCTGATCGCCCGCAGTGCAACATACAAGTACGTCGCCGATGACACCACCGTCGTCAACGATCCCCACCCGAACCCCGCCCAGTACCGTCGTTTCAGCAGCGAGGTCGTCTCGGTGTAGTACTCCTCGGCCACGGACGTGAACCGGCCAGACAGGTACGCCCCCAATCCAAACAGCTTGATTTCCTTCGCGTAGGAGTCGGTGGTCATCACCGTGGTCAGATACGCCATCATCCGCCGCTTCGGCGAGTTCCGACGCATCATCTGGAATCCTTGCCAGCCGTACCGTGACGACGCGATGAACGCCGGGATCGGTGCCAGCAGCGTGGCAACCGCCACGATCGGCCCGAGGCCGAGCAGCAGCGCCATCAGCGTCGCGAAGGTCACCACCGACCGCGCCAACCCGAACACCCCGGAGACCATCTGCACCGGGCGGCTCGTCGATTCCCGCTGCGCCTGCTGCAGTTGGTCGTAGTAGAGCGCATTCTCGAAGTCCGCCAGATCGAGCGTCGCCGCATGTTCCATGATCTGCTGCGGCACATAGATGGACAGCCGCTCCTGCAGCAACTGCTGGCACACGTTGCCCAATGTTTGCGCGAATCCGCTCCCCAGCAGCACCGCAAATTGCGCGATCGCCAACCACACCACGCGCCGCACGAAGACATCGCGCGCGTCGCCGCTGGCCTGCACGCCGTCGGCGATTGATTGGATCAGCGCACCCGCCAGCCACACCTGCGCGGCCGGCGTCACGCTCTGCAACAGCGTCGCGAACGCCAACCCCGTCGTCAGCTTCCGACTCGCCTGCCAGACGAGCGCCATTACCCGCTGGATGGACTGCCACGTGCCCCGGACGCTCTGCCGCACCGCTCCCCAGTCCACCCCCAAGAACCCGCTCCCGCGCAGGGGGGGAGGGGAGGATGGCTTCCGTCCCGAGGGCGGACCCCCGGGACCACCATGCGCCGCGCCAGCGTGATCCATGTCGCTCCGCTCTACCGGACGATGTTCACCAATCGTCCCGGCACATAAATGATCTTGCGCGGCTCCGCGCCATCGAGCGCCGCCTGCACCTTCTCCGATGCCCGCGCCGCCGCGATCGCCGACGGTTCATCCGCACTCGCTGGCAGCATCAGGTGGTCGCGCACCTTGCCGTTGACCTGCACCACCACCTCGACCAACGCATCCGCGGTCATCGCTGGATCGAACGTCGGCCACGCCTGCTGATGCACACTGTAGCCCTTGCCGAGGCGCTCCCAGAGTTCCTCCGCCACGTACGGCGTGCTGGGTGCCATCAACAGCACCAGCGTCTCCACTGCCTCGTGCCACATCGCGGTCTGCGCGATCGGGGTGTCCTTGAGTCGCATCAGCTCGTTCACGAACTCGATCAGCGCCGCCACCATCGTATTGAATTGGAACCCATCGAGATCACGCGTCACCCGCTCGATCGTCTTGTGCGTCAAACGCCGCAGTTGGAGGATCTCCGACTCCGGCACAGCGCCGTCCCGCCGGTTCCCGAGCGACTCCGTCACCACCGTCCATGCCCGACGCAGGAACCGCTCCATCCCCTGCAGACCACGGCTGTTCCACGGTCCACCTTGCTCCCACGGCCCCAGATACATCAGGTGCAGCCGCAGCGTGTCCGCCCCGTGAATCTTCACCAGTTCGTCTGGTGCGACTTGCGTCCCGCGCGACTTGCTCATCTTCGTCCCCTCTTCCGAGAGGATCATCCCCTGATTGCGCAGCCGCAGGAACGGCTCGCCATGGTCGATCAAGCCGAGGTCGCGGCACACCTTGGTGAAGAACCGCGCATACAAGAGGTGGAGGATCGCGTGTTCGATTCCGCCGCAATACAGATCCACCGGCGCCCACATCGCCGCGGTCGACGGATCGAACGGCCCCTCGGTGTACTGCGGCGAGGTGTACCGGAACCAGTACCACGACGAGTCCACGAAGGTGTCCATCGTGTCCGTTTCTCGACGCGCTGGGCCGCCGCATGAGGCGCAGGTCGTGTTGAGGAACTCCGCGTGTGTCACGAGTGGCGATTGCCCCGTCGGGGTGAACTCCGCGTCCAGCGGCAACCGCACGGGCAACTGCTCATCCGGTACCGGTTGCATCCCGCAGGTGTCGCAATACGTCACCGGGATGGGCGTCCCCCAGTACCGCTGCCGCGAGATCAGCCAGTCCCGCAGCCGGTACTGCACCTCGGCCTTGCCGCGCCCGCTCGCCTCGATCCATTGGATGATCTCCGGCAATGCCTCCGGCACCCGCTTCCCGTCGAACGGCCCGGAGTTCACCAGCACGCCGTCACCGGCGTAGGCCACCTCCATCGTCGCGGGATCGAGCGCTGGTTCCCCCTCCGGTTGCACCACCACCCGGATCGGCAGATCGAACTTCCGCGCGAACTCGAAGTCGCGCTGATCGCCGCTCGGCACCGCCATGATCGCGCCCGTGCCGTACGTCATCAGCACGTAGTCCGCGATCCACACCGGGATCCGCTCATCTGTCACCGGGTTGATCGCATAGGCCCCGGTGAAGACTCCGGTCTTCTCCTTGGCCGCGTCTGTCGACTGCCGCTCGATCTCCGTCTGCGTCCGCGCCTGCTCGACGTAGGCCTCCACCTCCGCCCGATGCTCCGCCGTGGTGATCTTTTCGACGAGCGGATGCTCCGGCGCCAACACCATGAAGGTCGCCCCCCACAGCGTGTCGGGCCGCGTCGTGAACACCTCCAACCCGTCCCCGGATTCGAGCATGAAGGTCAGCCGCGCCCCCTCGGACCGCCCGATCCAGTTGCGCTGCATCACCTTCACCCGCTCGGGCCAGTCGAGCCCTTCGGCGTCACGCAGCAACTCCTCGGCATAGGCGGTGATCTTGAAATACCACTGCTCGAGATCTCGCTTGAAGACCTCGCTCCCGCATCGCTCGCAGATGTTCCCGTCCAGCACCTGCTCGTTGGCGAGCACCGTCTGGTCCTTCGGGCACCACCACACCTGCCCCTTGCTCTTGTAGGCCAGACCTCGCTCGAGCATCCGCAGGAAGAGCCACTGGTTCCAGTGGTAGTACTCGGGCGTGCAGGTGATCACCTCGCGGGACCAGTCGATCATCGCCCCCATGCTGCGCAGCTGGTCCCGCATCACCCGGATGTTGTCGAACGTCCACGACGCCGGGTGGATCCGGTTCCGAATCGCCGCGTTCTCCGCCGGCAACCCGAATGCGTCGTACCCCATTGGGAACAGCACGTTGTACCCGCGCATCTTCTGCAATCTGGCGTACACGTCGGGAACGGCGAACGCATACCAGTGCCCCACGTGCAGAACGCCGGACGGGTAGGGGTACATCGTCAGCGAGTACCACTTCTCCCCCGGTGCGTCGTCATCCACGCGATACAGATCGTCCCGCTCCCACCGCTCGCGCCACTTCGCCTCCACGGCCTGCGCGTCGTACCTGTCGGCTCGCTCGATCGTGTCGCTCATCGTCCGCTCCTCCGGTCCATTCCCGTTGGCATGCAAAAAGCCCCTCGTCCCGTAGGTCAGGGACGAAGGGCTTCAACCTCCGCGGTACCACCCTGGTTGATCGGCGCCGCTGCGGGTGGAGCTGAGGGGACTCGAACCCCTTACCTCAACACTGCCAGTGTTGCGCTCTCCCGGATGAGCTACAGCCCCGCGGTGCTGCGTCGTCGATCCGCTCGTGGTCCGGCCCGATAACGGAGGCCAATCGGCAACGGCTACTGCTTCACCGCCACGGCTCGCGGGCGAGTTCGGCCCTGTGCACCGCCTTGCACCGTCCGGCGGCTCGCTGAGAAGGGGGCCTACTACTCCCGGTCATCACCTTCCGGGGTTGGCTCCCCGGTCTCGGTTCCGGCTGCGAACCGCGAAATCCTCGGTCCGAAGCCGTCGGAGTATAGCCAGATGCCCGGAATCATGTCAATCAGGCGCTTGTACGTACGTGCGGTATGATCCCACCCGGAAGGCGTGCACCATCCGCGCCCGGGAGACGGACGCTCGCGCGCTGCACCGTGGCGGAGGATTCCATGACCACCCAGGATCTCATCATCTTTGGCGTCATCATGCTCGGCCGCCTGATCGCACCGCTCTTCATCCCCCGCTTCCCGCTCCCGGGTGTCCTTGTCTCCATGGTCCTCGATGCCGTCGACCAAACGATCTTCCAGACCTACACCACCGTGGGCACCCCGGACTGGTACCAAGGCTATGACAAAGCCTTCGACATCTACTACCTCACCATCGCCTTCCTTGCCACGTACCGGAACTGGGAGAACATCGTCGCCTTCAGCATGAGCCGGTTCCTCTACTTCTTCCGGCTCATCGGCGTCGTCCTCTTCGAGTCCACCGGTGCCCGCGCACTGCTCCTCCTTTTCCCGAACACCTTCGAGTACTTCTTCATCACGATTGAAGCCGTGCGCACTCGGTGGAACGTCAAGAAGATGGCGCCGGTCCTCGTCGTCCTCATCGCCTTCGCCATCTGGGTCTTCATCAAAGTGCCGCAGGAGTACTGGATCCACATCGCGAAACTCGACTTCACCGATGCCGTCCGCTCCGCTTATAGCAACGATCCCACCCTCCTCTTCGTGCTCATCGTTGTCATCCTGCTCCTCGCTGTCGCCGCCAAGCGCATCCTCAGTCAGTCGCTTCCCCCTGCTGATTGGTCCTTCCGCATTCAAGTCCGTGAGGCTGATCTCGACGTCACCCCTGAGGAAGTCGCCGCCGCCCGCGCCCGGGCCGCAAGCCGATTCCTCGACGAGGACCTCATCACCAAGGTCTCGATGGTCATCCTCGTCGCCGTGATCTTCTCCCACGTCCTCCCCGGAATGGACATCGGCCCATTCCAACTGATGGCCGGCATCGGCAGCGTCGTCATCATCTCCACCGCTGTCAGCGAATGGCTGGTCCGCAAGGGCCATTCCGCCCCTGACACCGCCGTCCAATTTCTCGCCATGTTCGTCATCAACGCCGCAGCCATTGCCGGCCTCGCATTCCTCCTGCCGGGAAACTTCCTCGATCTCGATTTCGGGAGTCTCGGCAACTACATCTTCATGGTCGGCCTCATCAGCCTTCTCGTCTCCCTCTACGATCGCTTCCAGCCCTACTACGCTGCTCGCCTCGTCAAGTACCACGCCGAGCGTGAGCGCCGCAAGGAAATCGAGGCCAAGGTCGACGCCATGATGGCCGCCGGCGACTAGACCCCTCAGTGGCTTCTTCGGCAGCGCCCCTCGGCCTCGGTCGGGGGCGCCGCTGCCGCGTGCTAGCATCCCTGCACGAGCACGCCGCACCCAGTGAGGCCAAACATGCACGACGGACCATCTGCCCGCCAACTCACCGACGACATCATCCGCCGTTTCGAGCGGGTCGCCTCCGCCCGAGACGGTGCGGTGGGGGAGGGGAGATACCTCATCCGCCTCGCGGCCAACAGCGTTCGCGCAACCCATCGCAATGACTTGGCAGAAGCAGAGGCCCTCCTCACCGAGGCCGCTACCCGCCTCCGCGCCCTCGCCGTCGGTCTCAGCGCCGTCCCCAACGTCTACTGGGCCGGCTATGTCCAAGACGCCATGAAAGAGGTCGCCGAGGCCGCCATCACCCTCGCCATCGTCGCCGAGCGACCCCTCCCGTCTCCCGCCGACCTCGGGGTCGAGGACGCCGCCTACCTCAACGCCCTCGCCGAGGCTGCCAGCGAACTTCGCCGCCAAGTCCTCGACCGCCTCCGCGCCGGTGACCTCCCCCGCGCCGAGGAACTCCTCGAGACCATGGACGATATCTACGCCGCCCTCGTCACCGTCGATTTCCCCGATGCCATCACCGGAGGCCTTCGCCGCACCACCGATCAACTCCGGGCCGTCCTCGAGCGCACCCGCGGCGACGTCACCATCGCCGTCACCCAAGGTCGCGTCGAACGTGCCCTTCGCGATGCCCTCGGTGGCGGCTTCGACGGCCTCCTCGCCGCGCCATTCCCGGCGGATGCGGACCT
>JAPOLF010000190.1 GCA_029977305.1 bacterium
ACATCGATGACGCGGCGATTGCGCAGGTGACGGCGATCATCGCGGACGCGGTTCCGCCGGGCGCGACGGTGCTGGATCTGATGTCGTCATGGGTTTCCCACCTGCCGCCCTCGGAGGTGCTGCCGTTGGCGCGGGTCGACGGGCTCGGGATGAATGCGGAGGAGTTGGCGGCGAACCCCCGGTTGGATGGGTGGGTGGTGTTCGACCTGAACGCAGCCGCCGCGGAGGGGGCGCCACTCCCCTTCCCTGATGCCGCGTTCGACGCCGTGCTGATCACGGTGTCGTTTCAGTATCTGACCGATCCGGTCGCAACGCTGCAGGAGGCGGCCCGGGTGCTGCGGCCGGGCGGGGTGCTGGTGGTGACGTTCAGCGACCGAATGTTCCCGACCAAGGCAGTGCGAATCTGGCAGGAGACACCGCCGGAGATGCGAAGTTCGCTGATCGCGCACCTGTTGGGATCGGCGGGCGGGTTTCGGCCGGCGCGCTTCATCGATCCGGTGACACGCGGACGCGGACTATTCGGCGGCCCGGACCCGCTCTGGGGCGTGGTGGCGATTCGGCGTTAGCGAGTCCGCAGGTGGGCGGACTCAGCGTCGACGTGTGGCGCGCGGTGCTTCCTCGATGAGGTTGCCGACGTTGTCTTCCTCTTCCTCGTCCCCCTCCTCCGTCTCGTACTCGTCCTCCTCGTCGTCCTCATCGTCCTCGTACTCGTCCTCGCTGTCGTACTCCTCGTCATCGAGCGGGAGGCCGTCGTACTCGCCGCCGAAGCCCGGGATCGCCTCTTGCACGAGGGCGTGACTCGGGTTGAGTTCGGTGGTGATGAGTTCGTGGCCCTGCCCGTTGATGGTGGGGCGCTTGGTGAGGATTCCCTTGCGGAGGAATTCCATCACCTTGGCCTCGATGTGCTCGGAGGGGAGCACGGAGCGGTCGATGAACCGCCAGAGGGTGCGGCTCATGTGGGACTGGGTGGGGACGAAGCCATCGTGCAGCTGCAGCACGTAGCGGTGGATGGCGCGGATGCATTCCTTGTCGACATCGTCGGACTGGGCGAAGAGGAGAGCATCCTCCTCACCGGCTGCGGCGACCAGATCGGGGCTGACCGATCCGGGGACACCGCAGATGACGACACGCTTGCCGAGCCGGTTGCGAAGGGTGGTGACGAGGCGAATAAAGTCTTTGTCACCGGTGAAGAGCAGGAAGGTCTCGATGTCGGGCCGAGCGAGGGCAGTATTGATGACATCGATCACGAAGTTGAGGTCGGCGCGAGATTGAACTTTTTCTCGGCCTTGGCCATCGGATGAGCGCTTGGCAGGATAGTGTTGCGCCTCGAAGCCGGCAACGTCGAGACGACTGCGGACGGCAGGCGGGTGCTGGTCGAAGTCGGCATAGGCGCGGGCGACGGCCATCAGTCCGTAGTCGAGGGCTTTGTCGCGCCACGCGATCGGGTCTGGTTCACGGCCGAAGGCGTTGATGGTCGAGTAGCGGATGTTCTCGAAATCGACGAAGGCGGCGACTTCCGTGCGAAGCGGCGCGGGGATCTCGACGCCTGTGGCGCGCCCGAATTCATCTTGCATGGTCTGCTGCTCCCGGTACTCCGGGGACCTTACCTTCATGACATGTGGTGATCATCACGACGTATCGGCCGATCAACCCTGCCCTGCGGGAAGCCCCTTACGAAACCCATTACCGCCCGCGCATCTATCGCGCGGATCACGCCGCCTCACCATTGGCAGCACGGGAATAGTAGCAAACGCGAGAAGGCCTGCGGGAATCAACCTGCGGACGCACCGATGAGGGCAGCCCCGACGACGCCGGAATAGTCGCCCAGTTCAGCACGCACGATCTCGACAGAATTTGCGGCGGTTGGGAGTGCTTCGCGGAGGCAGTGATTGGTGGCGACGTCGAAGAGGAGGTCAACGGCCTCGATGACACCTCCGCCGAGGACGATGCGGGCCGGGTTGAGCAGATTCAGCACAGATGCGAGGCCGAGGCCGAGATAGCGGCCCGCTTCGTGGATGGTTTCGACGGTGAGTTCGTCATCGGCATCGACGGCCTTGGCGAGGATGCCGGAGCGGATGGCGGTGCCACCGGGGGCATCAGGGGAGATCTCCGGGAGCAGCTCGCGGAGAATCGAGGGGCGGCCGCGCTTCAGATCGCCGAGAAGACTCTTGGTGATCGCGGTCCGAGAAGAGTACGCCTCAAGGTGGCCGTGACCGCCGCAGCCGCAGAGGCGGCCGCCGGCATCAACCACAAGGTGGCCGATCTCGCCGGCGGAGCCACCCGCGCCGGTGAGGAGGATGCCATTTTGGACCACGGCGCCCCCGACGCCGGTGCCGACGAAGCAGCAGACGAAGCTGGGGCAATCGCGGCCGGCGCCGAAGGCCATCTCGCCGGCAGCGGCGATCTGGACATCGTTGCGGAGGGCAGATGGGACGTCGAACTTCTCCCGCAGGAAGGTGGCGATCGGGAGGTTGACGACGGAGGCGCTGAGGTTGGGTGCCGCGAGCATCACTCCGGCCGCCGCATCGACCTGCCCGGCGATGCCGACGCCGATGCCTTTGATCGTGGATGGCTTGACCCCGGCGGACTTGATGGCAGAGCTAACGACCTCGTCGAGGCGATCGAGGACAGCCTTCGGTCCCTCGGAGGGGTCAGTTTTCTTCTTGGCGGTGGCGATGACTTCGCCGGTGGCGAGATCGACCACGCCACCGAGGAGTTTGGTGCCGCCGAAATCGACCCCGACGCCATACTGCCGTGCCATAGAAAACTCCTTCTTCGGGATCAGCCTTCGCGATCGAGGAGCTCGAGCACCGGCGCGAATTCCTCGATGGCTGCCATGGTGTTGGGGTCAAGAACAAGTTGGAGATGGTCGATGCCGGCGGCGGCGTAGGCGCGCATGGTGTCGGCGAGCTGCTGGGTGGTGCCGGACACCGGGCGGGAATTCCGATCGGTGGGGTCACCGGCAAGGCGACCCTTGGCGCCGGTCAATGCGACGAGGACGGCGCAGGATTTCTCGATCTCCTTGGGATCGCGGCCGACCTCGCGGCAGGCGTCGTCGATCTGGGTGAGGAGTTCGGGAAGGCGGGCGGGATCGTTGCCGTACCACGAGTACCACGCATTCCAGCCTTGGACGTACGGCAGGGCGATCTTGAGCATGCGTGGGCCTTGGGAGCCGATCATCAGCGGCGGGCCATCTGGACGGTGGCCGCGCGGGAGAAGTTCGCAATCGTCGACGTCGTAGTACTTGCCGGGGAAATCGCAGCGGCCGTCGCGGAGGAGGGTGCGGATGATGGTGAACGCCTCCTCGAAGCGGCTGACCCGGTTGTCATAGGGGTAGCCGTAGGTGGAGTACTCGACCTCGTTCCATCCGGCGCCGAGACCGAGGATGAGTCGGCCGTCGGAGATCTCTTCGATGGTTGCGGCCTTCTTCGCGATCATCGCGGGGTTGTGGAAGCTGGTGCAGGCGACGAGGGGGCCGATCTCCACCTTCTCGGTGACCGCGGAGAGGGCGGCCATCATGCTCCAGGCCTCCCACGGGCCTTTGGAGACGTCATTGGGGTTGCGATAGAGCAGGTGGTCGCCGACCCAGAGGGAATCGAAGCCGACCGCCTCAGCGTGACGGGCCATGGCCTCCATCTCGCGCCAGCGGGCGACGTACTCGATCTCCGGGAGTTGGATGCCGATCTTCAGCGGCCGACGTCGTGGCGACGCAGTCATGGGTCCATTCCTCCGCTTGCGCCACGGGCGCCTGGTCCGGGTGCCGATGATAGCGCGGAGGATGGTGGTCTGGGAGGACGGCTACTCGAGGTTGATCGTCCGCAACCGGAGCGTGGCGAGCACGAGTGATCCGATGACCACGGCGGCCGTGACGATGAGGACGCTGGAGAGCGCCGCCGCGTCGGGCTTGGCGACGAACTGGCTGTCGAGGAGGCGGACGAAGACGGACTCTCCGGCATAGCGAGCGGAGACGGCTTTCAGGCCGGGGAGGAAGCGGCCAAGTAGGCTCCCCCAGACGAAGACGTAGATCATCCCGGCGAGGAGCGCGCGTT
>JAPOLF010000191.1 GCA_029977305.1 bacterium
CGCCGCGGTGCAAGGGATATTCCGCCCGACCCGGCGCGAACTCGTGATCGGCTTGTTCACCGCGTTCGTGATCACCTACGTGGTGCTCACCATCAGCGGCACCTCCTTCCGTGGTGAGGGCCAAGACCTCACCTGGCCGTGGAACCTCCCGCTGACGCATCACTAATCGTCGGGAATCGCAGGCAAGCACAGGACAACGTCAATGGTTCGCTTGGCACGCACAATCTTCGGGATGCTCTTCGGGTGGATCGTCGCCGGGGTGCTCAGCATCTTTGGTCGGTTCCATCACGATCCCATGCAGGGCAAGACGCAGCGGCGCACCTTCGTGCGCAACGCCGCACTCGGTGCCTCCACGTCGGTCCTCGCGCTTACCGGGGCGACGTTCGTCGCGCTGATGTGGCCGAACAAGACCGGAGCATTCGGCAGCAAGATCACGGTGCCGAAGGCGGACGTGCCGGCGGTTGATGGCGCCCCCTTCCGCCACGTTCAGGGCAAGTTCTACCTGGTGAACAGCAAGGACGGCCTGATGGCGCTGTACACCAAGTGCCCCCACCTCGGGTGTGCGGTACCGTGGGTCGGCCCGGCGGACAGTCCGAGCGCCTTCCAGTGCCCCTGCCACGGTTCCATGTACGACTACGTCGGTGTGCGCACGGGTGGTCCGGCGCCGCGACCGATGGATTACATGGGCGTCTCTGTCGATCCCGATGGGAACGTCGTGGTGGACACCGGCGATATCCAGCGCCGCACCGGGTTCGAGGCGAGCCAGGCGGTCAAGTACAGCTAGTCGCGTTTGACGACGTCACGCCGGTCCCGCGCGATGGTGGGATGAGGGCTCGGAGGCAGCGATCGTGGGTGCGGTCCAGAAACTTGCGACAACCGTGATTGTCGGGCTCGTGGCCCTCTCGACGCTGGTGGTGGTCTACCTCGCCAACGAGCCACATCGGCGTGCTGCCGAGGCGCAAGAGCAGGAAGAGGCCGCGGTCGAGCGTGGCATTCAGCTCTTCGTCGCCAACTGCGTGATCTGCCACGGCCCTGCGGGTGAGGGGTACTCCGAGCCTGGGGCCAAGGGCACCGGTCGCATCGGGATGCCGCTCGGCGGGTCGACCGAGGCTGGCATCGCCGCCACCGAGCGCAACCAAACCGAGGATCCGGCCAAGCGCAAGGAGCGCTACGACCTCATCGTGAAGACGCTGAACAACGGCCGCGGGTTGATGCCGGCGTTCGGCACCGGTGCTCCCGGCGGCGCCCTGCTGAACGACGAGCAGATCCACGAACTTGCCAGCATGATCCAGGACGTCGACTGGGACCTCGTCTACAACGATGCGGTCGAAGCCTCTGGCGGTTACCCGACCTTCCCCCCGCCGCCCGCCTCCGCGCAACCCGCGCCGGCGCCGACGACTGCCCCCACCGATGGTGGCGGTGACGCTGCCGCCAGCGACGCGGTGACCGTGACCTCCTACGACATTTACTTTGATCCCAAGACGATCACCGTCCCGGCCGACAAAGAGGTCAAGGTGACCCTGCCGAACGCTGGCGCGGCGCCGCACAACTTCTCGATCGATCCGCTGAAGATCAGCGTCGACATCAATCCGGGCGAGACGCAGGAGACGACGCTCACCGCCCCGGCCGGTGATTACGAGTACTACTGCAACGTGCCGGGCCACAAAGAGGCTGGCATGGTCGGCACGATGACGGCCAAGTAGCTCAGTGAGGGAGGACGCACCATGCTGATCCAGAATCTAGCCCAGTTCGGTGTTCTCGCTGACACGGTGGAAGTCATCATCGCTGTTGCCTTCATGTTGCTCGGCATCTGGCTGACCTATCGCATCCAGAAGTGGGCGGATCGCTCCGGCGATGCGCCTGCCGCGGCCAACCAGGCGCTCGGCGGGTCCGCCGATCGCTACGAAGCCAAGGGGATGCGCGAGTAGCGTCTGCGGCACATCCAGGAAACTGATCGGGGCAGGCCTAGTGCCGGCCCCATCGTTTTTCCGAGGGGTGTGAAGTGGGAAACCATGTCGGGAGGATGCGCGCCACGTGACAGCCACGACCGCCAAACCGGAAAAGGGATATCGCTGGTGTGATCGGTGCCGTCGCTCGTTCGCGCCGGCCGAGGTGGTGAACGGCGCCTGCCCGGTCTGCGGTGGCCCGACCCGGTCGATGGGCCGATTGCAGGCGATCGCCCGCGGCATCATGTCGAACGAGCTCGCGGCACCAGACATTCGGACGAAGCACCGGCAGTTGGTGCGGCTGATCTGGACCCGTAACGGCATGGGCCAGCAGTACTACCGTGTCATCGCCCCGGATCTCTCCTACGCGAAGTTCGAGGCGCGGGTGACGGAGCTGCTCTGCGCCGGCGCGACCGAGGGATGGGTGCGCTTCGTGCTGCCGCCCGCGCCGAGCATGGACGAGAACGAGTACCGGATGGAGTTCCTCGATGAGGAACGGTTCCTCGCGGAGCTGGAAGCAGCCTTCGCCGATGTCGTCCTTCACGAGGACTCCCCATCGCCAGACGCGAAGGAGCGCACATGACCGCTGATGACGGGGCACCCGAGGTACGCGAGCGAACCATCGGTGAGTACCTCGAGGCCGTGGCCTCGGCAGCGCCCACCCCGGGCGGTGGAAGCGTCGGAGGCGTGGTGGCGGCGTTGGCGGCCGCGCTGGGCGAGATGGTCGGGAACCTGACCAAGCCGGGCCCGGATGGCCTGCGCCCGGATGCTTTGGAAACCGCGCTGGTGCGCCTCGCTGCGCTGCGGAGCGATGCTGCCAGCCTCGGCACCGCGGACGAACAGGCCTACGCCTCCTACCGCCTCGCGGCGAGCCTGCCGAAGTCCTCGGAGGAGGAGAAGGCGGTGCGCACCGCCGCGATTCAGGATGCGCTGCGCACGGCGACCGAGGTGCCGCTGGCGCTGGCGGTGTGCTGCGCGGAGATGCTCGCCGAATTGGTGATCGTGGCGGAGCTCGGCAATAGGCATGCGCTGTCGGATGCGTTGCTCGGATCGCTGCTCGCGAAAGCGGCTGGAGAAGGTGCGCTGATCAATGTGCGCGGCAACGCCGGGATGATCACCGACGCCGCATTCGCGCAGCGGGCGACCGATGCGGCGAAGGAGATCGAGCGCACGCTGGCCGATCGTCGCGATGCCGTGGTGAATGCGGCGCGCCGTTGACCACAAGGAAAATTGACGCTGGGGTGCGGCGATGCTACGCTTCATCGCCGTGCACGGCCCGTTCGTCTAGCGGCCTAGGACACCGCCCTCTCAAGGCGGAGACCAGGGGTTCGAATCCCCTACGGGCTACCACCAAGCACCGACTCGCCTCAGCGGGTCGGTGTTTTGCGTTCTCGGGGGACACGGGATCAATACCAGGGACAGCGACAGCGGTGCCGCGGCTCGGCCTTGATTGCCGGGGATTGGCCGCGATGCCAGAGCAGGTGATCAAGGCGGGCGGCGCTGACGTCCCTCCCAGCAGCACGTAGCTCGGTCACCAACAGCTCGACCGCATGCACCGCAACCGATCGGATCTCCACCTCTTCCGGAGACCCGGCGATGAGCAGCTCCCCGGCGTTGATGCGAGCGAGCAGCGCCGGATCGTAAGCGAGGACGCCCTCCATCCGGAGCACGTGCGGCACCAAGTTGTCGGCGAAGAGGGTGAGACGATCCAGGTCGCGGAATGTCACCAGCGGATTCCCGGCAAGCGCCAACGAGAGGTCGGCGGTGAGGAGCTGCGCCCGCTTCAGGAGCGGCACGGTCCGTCCGCGATAGTCCGCGACGTCCCGGAAGAGCTGCATCTCCTGCAGGGACATGACGAGCCTTTCGGCACTGCCATCGGCGGTTCTCAGCGCCGCCATCGGGTCCCCACCCCCGTGCTGATCGAGCCAGGTGCCGAGGTCCCGCAGGGCACGTGCGAAGAGCGCCATCAGGTCGTTGACCTCCGCGTTGCCCTCTTGCCCGAAGAGGTGAGCGCAGGTCGCCGGGGTCATCGTACGGAGGGTTGTGACGTCCCAGGGGCCGTCCACGCGGAAGGCGCGGGTCAAGT
>JAPOLF010000192.1 GCA_029977305.1 bacterium
CGGGCAGCAGCACGTCGTGGCGGTGATCGGCGACGGTGCGCTCACCGGCGGCATGGCGTTCGAGGCGTTGAACAACGCGGGGAGCCTGAGCCTGCCGTTCCTGGTCGTGTTGAATGACAACGAGATGTCGATCGCGCCAAACGTCGGGGCGATCTCACGCTACCTGGATCGGGTGCGAACGGATCGTCGCTATGCCCGAGCGAAGGACGAACTGGCGAAGATCGCCGAGAAGTTGCCGCAGGGCGATCTCCTGCTCGAGCTCGGTAAGCGGTGGAAGGACTCGGTGAAGGAGTTCGTCTACCACGCCCAGATCTGGGAGGAACTCGGGTTCACCTACATGGGCCCGGTTGACGGGCACGACATCCGTGCGTTGATCGAGGCGCTGCAGCAGGCACGACAGGTGAGCGGGCCGGTCTTCCTCCACGTGGTGACCGAAAAGGGACGCGGGTACGAGAAGGCCGAGTCGGATCGAGAGCGGTCGCACGCTGTCTCCGCCCCGACCAAGCCCGGCGCGCCGGTTGCTCCGCCGAAGTACCAGGACGTGTTCGCGCAAACCCTGATCGAACTGGCGAAGACCGATGAGCGGATCGTGGCGATCACCGCGGCGATGCCGACCGGGACCAGCCTGATCAAGTTCCAAGCGGCGTATCCGGATCGGTTTTTCGATGTCGGGATCGCGGAGCAGCACGCGGTGACCTTCGCGGCGGGGCTCGCGGCGGAAGGGATGCGGCCCGTCGCCGGGATCTACTCGACCTTCCTCCAGCGGGCCTACGATCAGATCGCCCACGATGTCTGCATCCAGCGGCTGCCGGTGCTCTTCGCGCTGGATCGCGCCGGGTTTGCCGGTGACGACGGGCGCACCCACCACGGCATCTACGACCTCTCGTACCTCCGCTGTCTGCCCGGCATCACCATCATGGCGCCGAAGGACGAGAATGAATTGCGCCACATGCTGGCGACGGCAATGGAGATCAACGGTCCGGTTGCGGTGCGCTACCCGCGCGGTTCTGGTGTCGGGGTGTCAATGGAAGAACCATTGCACACCCTGCCGATCGGACGTGCGGAGGTGCTGCAATCGGGTGATGACGTCGCGATCCTCGCGATTGGCAGCATGGTCCTGACCGCGGAGCGAGCGGCGGCAGTGCTTGCGGCCCAGGGCATCTCAGCGACCGTGGTCAATGCGCGGTTCGTGAAGCCGCTCGACACCGCGCTCATCGCCGAGGTGGTCGAGCGGTGCGGTGCCATCGTGACGATCGAGGAGAACAGCGTCGTCGGCGGATTCGGTTCTGCCGTGCTCGAGGCAGTGGCCGATCTCGATGCCGAGATTCCGGTGCAGGTGCTGGGGATCGAGGATCGCTTCTTCGAGCACGCGTCCCAGCAGCGGTTGCGCGAGATGGCATCCCTCACCTCGGATGACGTGGTTGCAGCCTGTCACCATGTGATCGGGCGGAAGGTGCTCGGAGCCGAGGCGGCGCAGCGTGCAGGGCTCGGATAGCTCTGAGCCAGCCATCGGGTGGCAAGGGATTGATGCCGCTGCCCGGGAGATTGACGTTTCGCTCAGCGAGGACCAGATCCGTCGACTCGAGCGGTATCGCGACTTGCTGCTCGACTGGAACCAGCGATTCAATCTCACGGCGGTGACCGAGCCTGATGAAGTGGACCGGCGTTTGGTGCTGGACGCTGTGCGGATGCTCCCGGCGTTCAATGCGCACGTGGCCAAGGGTGCATCGGTGGTGGACATCGGTTCTGGCGGAGGATTGCCGGCGGTGCCGCTGGCGATCCTGCGGCCAGATGTCTCGTTCACCTTGATCGAGGCCACTGGAAAGAAGACGACCTTCCTGCGTGCGGCCGCCTCCGAACTCGGTCTTGAGCGGTTCAGCGTGATTCACGGTCGGGCAGAGGAATGCGGCCATGACCTGCGCTATCGCGGCACGTTCGATGCCGCGACAGCGCGCGCGGTTGCGTCGCTCCCGGCATTGGTGGAACTCCTGATGCCGCTCGTCAAGGTGGGCGGAGTGGCGTTGTTGCCAAAAGGATTGGAGCTCACTGGTGAATTGGCCGCTGGGGAAATTGCTGCAGAGATGCTGAAAGCGGCCATAATATCCTCTGACGTGATGCCCGGCGGCGAGGCGCGGTTGGTGGTGGTCCGGAAGATCGGGCCGTCACCGAAGTCGTATCCGCGGCGGGCAGGGATTCCGGCGCGGGAGCCACTCGGCGGATCGGCGCTTCAGCAGCGGTCCTCATCAGGAGCATCAGCATGACCGCGCCACGCCCGAGGATGTTCTACCGAAAGGAGAAGCTCCGCGGCGCCTGCTGGGAGTACGAGGTCTCGGGTGGCTGGGTACAGTTGGCATCACCTGAGGGCGATCGGCCGATCCTGCGGCACCGATTCAAGTTCTACCGCCCACGCGATGTCGAGGTGAAGACGCCGAACGGCATGGTGACCATGCAACGCAGCGGCGCGGAGCAATGGTTCTTTCCGGATCGATGGTTCTCGCTGCTGCGGTTCATCAGCGCGGACGACCAGACCGTCGGGTACTACGTGAACTTCTCGCGTCCCCTGACCGAGATTCGGCCCAACTACTTTCAGGATCTCGATCTGGAGCTGGACCTTTGGATCGAGCCGGATGGGACCGTGAGTGAGTTGGATCGAGGGGAGTTTGACGACGAGATTGCAGCTGAGCGCCTCACCGCCGAGTGGGCGGAGGAAGTGAACGGCGCGGCTGCAGTGATCACTCAGGCGGTGGCCGCGTTCGTCGCCGAGCACGGCCCGGACATCGAGCAGCACAAAGATCCCGCAACGGGCCTGCCCGGGTTCATCCTCTCGGTCTGACGCGGACTGATGCGCATCGGGATCGCCTACGACTGCTGCTACCCCTGCACCATCGGCGGGGCGGAGCGCTGGTATCGATCCCTCGCGGAGCATCTCGCCCGGCGCGGGCACGAGGTGGAGTACCTGACGTTGCAGGCGTGGCCGACAGGGACACCACCTTCGATGGCGGGAGTCTCGGTGGCCAGCCTCGGGGCACGCTGGACGCACAACGACCATCGCGTGCGACTTGCCAATGCGGTGCGGTTCCAGCGGGCGTTGGCATCGCATGTCGCGGCGAATCCAGATCGCTATGACGTCATCCACACGTCGTGTCTGCCCTACGTCACGATGCCCGCGTTGTCTGCGGCGGCTTCACGATCCAGCAGTGTCCTGGTGGTCGATTGGTGGGAAGTGCTTTCCGAGACGTGGTGGCGGACGACGGGCGGGATGCTTGGCGCGCGCGCCGGGGAGCGAGCCCAAGAGCGCGCCGCTCGCGTCGACCACATTCCCCTCGCCTACGCTGAGCTACACGCGTCGCGATTGCGGTCGCTCAGACCGCTGCGAGACCCGGTGCGAATATCAGGGATATATGAGGAGTCGGTTGCGGCACGCCCAACTGATGCGCCTGAACCCTACGTGGTCTATGCCGGCCGCCTGACCGCGGACAAGCAGGTGGAGCGTCTGATTCCGGCATTGGAGCTTGCGCGGGTGGCCCGTCCGGAGCTGGGGTTGCGGATCATCGGTGACGGGCCGGAGCGGGATCGGCTTGCCCACCTCATCGATGCATCCGCCGCGCGAGGTGCGATCTCGTTCTCAGGTTTTGTGGACGAAGCACAGCTTTCCTCGACGCTTGCCGGCGCAACGGCGATGGTGCTGCCCTCAGCGCGAGAAGGCTACGGATTGATCGTGCTGGATGCGATCAGTCGCGGCACGCCTGCGGTCGTGGCCCGGGGGTCTGAGAGCGCTGCGACGGAACGCATCGTGGCTGGGGTGAATGGGGTCATCGCGCCAAGTGCCGACCCGCGTGATCTCGCGGCTGCCATGTTGGCGGTCATCAGCGGAGGGGATGATCTTCGGCGCTCGACCCGGACTTGGTGGGCAGCGAATCGCAACGACCTGCTGATCGACCACGGGGTGGATCAGATTATTTCGGTGTATGTGCACGCGCGAGGCTTACGGCGATGACATCGCCCATGGCAGAACGCTCGCAGG
>JAPOLF010000193.1 GCA_029977305.1 bacterium
CGTGCGGCCGGATCGCCCTCGCCGCGGGCCATGCGATCACTACCCGGGTACCCGGAGATCAGCCGTGATCCGCGATCATGCGTCACATACATCACCGCCCAGTCCAGGGCCGCGATGATCCGGTTCCGGTAACCGTTCAGGTACCCGAGGTGAACCACCAGCCAGAGCAGCCACGCAACGAATCCGGTCAGCTTCATGCTGCCGATCTGGGCCACGGCCTTGTTCCGCCCGATGATCGCCAGGCTGCCTTTGTCCTTGTAGGCAAATGGCGTGGTGGTCCCCCCCGTCGCCAGGCGCTTCAGGTTCCCGGCGACGTGTCGCCCCATCTGGACCGCCGCCGGCGCGACACCGGGAACCGGTTTCTCGTCCACCTTGATCGAGGCAAGATCGCCGGCGACGAACACATTCGGGTATCCGGGGATGCTCAGGTCCGGCTCCACCAGCACGCGCCCCGCCCGATCAAGCGGCACCCCGAGCATCGCGCCGATCGGCGAGGCCTTCACACCTGCGGCCCACATCACGGTCTCGCACGGCAAGGATTCCTCGCCGATCACCACTCGCCCCGGTTCGATCACCTTCACGGGATTGCCGAAGCGGCATTCCACCCCGAGCTCCTGCAGTTGACGCTCCGCCTTCTTGCTCAGCTCGGGATCGAACGGTGGCAGCACCCGGTCAAGGGCCTCCACCAAGACGATGCGCGCTCGTGCAGGGTCGATCCGGCGGAACTCGCCGCGCATCGTCTTCCGCGCGATCTCCGCGATCGCTCCGGCGAGTTCGACGCCGGTCGGGCCGCCACCGACGATCACGAATGTCAGCCAGGCCTGCTGCTCAACCGGGTCAACCGCGATTTCCGCTTCCTCGAACGCGCGCAGTACACGGCTCCGAATATCGAGAGCGTTCTCGATCGTTTTCAGGCCCGGGGCCATCGGCTCCCACTGGTCATTTCCGAAATAGGAGTGCGTCGCCCCGGCTGCGAGCATCAGGTAGTCATACGGCACCCGGCCGTTTTCGGTCACCACCTCTTGCTTCTCGAGGTCAAGCGCCGTGACTTCTTCCATCACCACGCGCGTGTTCTTGGCTTTGTGGAGGATCGCGCGAATCGGCTGTGCGATGTCCGACGGTGAGAGCAGGGCCGTCGCGACTTGGTAGAGCAACGGCTGGAACAAGTGGTGATTCCGCTTGTCGATCACCGTCAACGCCATGGACGCCTTGCGCAACTCCTTGGCGGCGTTCAGCCCGGCAAATCCCCCGCCCACGATCACGACGCGCGGGGTGGAAGCGGCATTCTTCACAGTGCTCATCCGGAACAATCCTCGTCTATCGACGTCAACGCTACGTGACGGGCGGCGCCCCACCCAATCGGGCACGGTACCACACCGCGGCCCACGACCTTGCCCAACGACTCGTCGGTCGGCGGTGCATCGCGCCCAACGCGACCGACCGCTGCATCAATGTCGGAAATGGCGGCGTCCGGTGAGGACCATCGCGATCCCGGCGGCATCGGCCGCGGCTATGACTTCCTCATCCCGCACCGATCCCCCCGGTTGCGCGATCGCGGTGATCCCGGCCGCTGCAGCTTCCTCCACCCCGTCCGCGAACGGGAAGAAGGCATCGCTGCCCAGCACCGAACCTGCAGCACGATCCCCCGCGACCCGCAGCGCGATCCGCACGCTCTCGACCCGGTTCGGTTGCCCGCTACCCACCCCGAGCAGCGCACGGTCACGGACCAAGGTGATCCCGTTGGACTTCACCGCCCGCACCGCTTCCCATGCAAAAGCGAGATCGGCCAACTCCGCTGCGGTCGGGGCACGCTGCGTCACCACCTTCCAGGTACTCGGGTCGTCGCGCTGGTCATCTGGCTCCTGGACGAGGAATCCGCCGATCACCGGCCGCGCTTCCCAGGGGCGCGTCATCCCGGCTGCAATCGTCGGCATCTCAAGGAGGCGCAGGGCTCGCTTCTTCCCGAGCGCCTCACGCGCCTCGGCATCGAACCCCGGCGCGACGATCACCTCGAAGAAGCGATCGGTGATCGCCGCTGCCATCGCACCGGTGACCGGAACGTTGCAGGCGACAATCCCGCCAAAGGCCGATACCGGGTCCCCCGCCAACGCTGCCGCGAACGCTGCCGCTGCATCTTCCCGCACCGCCATGCCGCACGGGATCGCGTGCTTGATGATGCTCACCGCCGCGCGGTCCAGCCGCCGGATGGCGGACCAGGCGGCATCGGCATCCAAGAGGTTGTTGTACGACAACTCTTTGCCAGCCAATTGGGTCGCGGCGAGCACCCCGATTGGAGCCCCACCGGGCACGATCTGCGCATAGGCCGCGGCTCGCTGATGCGGATTCTCGCCATATCGGAGGTCGTGCATCTTGCGTCCTGCGAATGCGAGCTCCGTCGGCCAAGCATCATCGTCGCGCAGGTAGGCCGACACGGCGGCGTCATAGGCGGCTGTGTGCGCGAACGCCTTCGCGGCGAGTCGTCGCCGTTCATCTGCAGCGATTGATCCTTCGGCAAGGCGCTCGAGGATTGCGCCGTAGTCGGCGGGATCACACACCGGCAACACATGGGCGAAATTTTTCGCCGAGGCCCGCAGCATCGCCGGGCCCCCGATGTCGATCTGCTCCACCGCCTCGGCGAGCGTGGTCTCCGCCTTCGCCACCGTGGCCTCGAACGGATAGAGATTGACCACGACCAGATCGATCGGGGTGATGTCGTGGCTGCTGAGAGCGGTGAGATGCTCCGGGAGATCGCGCCGAGCGAGGATGCCCCCGTGAATGCGCGGGTGCAATGTCTTCACCCGCCCGTCGAGCATTTCCGGAAACCCCGTGACCTCGGACACCGAGACAGCGGGCACGCCCGCCTCGGTCAATGCGGCCTTGGTGCCGCCGGTCGAGACAATCTCGCATCCGAGGGCATGCAACCCGCGGGCGAACTCCACCAACCCGGTCTTGTCGTAGACGCTCAGCAGTGCGCGCACGTCACCCTCCGGTGCGATCGATCCGCCGATCAGCTGCCAGCGCGCGCCAGCACTGATTCCGCCATCCGCACCGTCGCGGCATCAATCATCACGCCAGCGTGAGTGAGCGACCCTGCTCCTGCCTGAACCGCGGCATCATACGCGGCCAGCACCGCGCGCGCCTCGGCGATCTCCTCCGCGGTGGGCGAGAAGATCTCCGTGGCGGCCGCGACCTGCGAGGGATGGATACACCACTTGCCGTCGTAGCCAAGTGCCCGCGCGATCAGCGCCGACCGCCGGAACCCCTCGAGATCGCGGAAGTCGGCAAACGGTCCATCGATCACCCGCTTCCCAGCCGCCCGCGCCGCCACCAACATCGCGTGCATGGCGTACCCGAAGCGGTGTCCCGGATAGCCGGCATCCCAAGCATCCGGCGTGCCGATCGCCACCAACGGCATCCCGAGCGTCGCCGCGAGATCTCCCGGCCCGAAGACCAAAGCATTGATCCGCGGTGCCGCCTTCGCGATCTCGGCGCAATTGGCCAGCCCGCGCGCTGATTCGATCTGCACGTCGATGGGGATCGGCACCCGGCGTCCGACCGCCTGCTCGATGCCGCTCAGCAGGTGATCGATGAACGCGACCTGTGCAGCATCCTGCACCTTCGGCACGATGATCAACCCGACCTGCTCCGAGCAGGCCTCAACCACGTCGATGATGTCCCGATAGCACCAAGGGGTGTCGGCAGCATTCACCCGGTACGCTCGCGGCTTGGCACCCCAATCCAGCGAGCGAAAGGCGCTGACCACTGCCGCGCGCGACGCCGCTTTCAGATCCGGTGGCACCGCATCCTCGAGGTCAAGCACGGCGAGGTCAGCGTCCGAGGCGGCCGCCTTGGCGACCATCTTCTCGCTGCTCGCCGGGCAGATCAGGATGCTCCGCTCGGCCACCGGGAGAACGGCCTCAGGCTGATGTCGGGGCATGATCCCACCTGTCCTTGATGTTGAGCTTGCGCACCACCCACGGCAACGTCAGCCCTTGCACGATCAGCGTGAAGAGCA
>JAPOLF010000194.1 GCA_029977305.1 bacterium
CGCTGAGTGACCAGGAGATCACCGACATCGTCGCCTACATTCGGGATCTGCAGTACGACGCGGTGCGTGCGATGGATGCCCCCGGAATGCCGTTGCGAATCCAATTCGCCAAATCTGCGTCACTGTGAAGGCGGGCATGACTGACCGTCAGATTCGCGGCGGCCAATTGCCCGCCCGTCGAGAGCGGACCATCCCCCTGCCCTCGCGCGCCGTGGCACGAAGCACAGTTGGTCGCAAACAGCGCCTCGCCGCGCGCGACGAGCGCAGGGTCCGGTCGCGACGCCAGCGCGCCGAGATCCGGGGCCGCCGCCATCACCGGCAGGCGCGACTGGACGAGCACCAGCGCACCGATCGCGATCGCCACCGCCGAGAGCCCGATCGCCTCGCGCCGCAAGGTGTGCCTCGATAGCATCACCCCCCAAAGCACCCCGACCACCCCGAGCAGCGCGACCACCAACCCGAGGATGCCCACGTCCCCGAAGGCCGGTGCCGGTGCGGGCAATTTGCTCTCGGGGGGATTGACCCCGATCGGCAGCGTCACGGTTACCAACCAGTCCGGCTGGGCCGGGGCGGTGACCTGCACCGTCACCGACCAATCCCCCGCGATGCTGAGTTGACTGCCATGCCCTTCGAACGCCCCGGCAAGTGCCGGCGCGAGCACCAGTTCCTCGACCCCAGTGCCCTGCGCGGGAAGCTCGAAGCGCAGCTTGGCGGTGGTGCCGACGGGGTTCCGCAGATGGGCCTCGTGGCCCGATCCGAGTTCCAGTCGATAGTGGTTCGGCCCGACCGCACCCGGGGTTATGAACAGGCGTCCTTCTTGCCCATTCGCCTCCAGCGGCACGACCACCTTGCCGGCCGTTTGGGCGTACACCTCTCGCGCCGGGGCTTGGCCGATCATCATCCCGACCACCCCCAGCACCAAGGTCACCAAGACGGCCTCGGCCGCGAGTGCCGTGACCAGATTCGAGCTCCAGCTGGTGCCCTCCTCCTCGCTGAGCGATCGCTTGATCTTCCGCGTCACCACCAATAGGTTGAATGCCCCGATGGCCAACAGCGGGATGAGCAAGGCGAACTTGATCATCAATGTCTGTCCATACGGGGTGCTGGTGAGCGCCGCCAGACTCCCGACCTGCAGCCACCCGGCATAGAACCCGGTGATGACCATCACTGCCCATGCAGCCAGCCCGATGAAGGAGAACCTCGGCAGGGCGAGGCTGAGCACCACCTTCCGGCCGGTGGCAGTCAGATCGTTGAGCGTGGGCGTCAGCACACTGAGCAGCACCAACACGCCGCCGATCCAGATGCTCGCGCCGAGGAGGTGCGCCATGTCGGAGGCGATCGCCGTCGCCCGTCCCGAGGGCTGCGCCGCTGCGTGCGCCAGCATGCTGAAGGGCAGCGGGAGAAACGCCGAGACGACGAAGACGCCGATCGTTGCGATCCGCGTTTTTCTCGGCCACCACCACGACACGCCGAGCATCGCCGCAGCCCAGACCAGCACCAATCCGACGCGCACCAGCCAGAGCGTGCCGTACCGGGTCTGCGTCACGGTGGTGATCACCGAGCCGAGGTACCCGCTGTCGGAGATCGTCGCGAAGGCCTGCACCAACAGGGCGATGACGTCGGCCAGCAGCGCCAACACCGCCGCGACCACGGCGAACTTCCGGGTCCGCCGTGCCAGCTTCGGCCCGGCCTGCCATGCCGGTGAGATCGACGGCCGCAGCACCAGCACCCACACCGGCCACACTGCGACCAGCATCGCCAAGGTCAGCAGCGCGAACCAACGACTCCCGGCACGCAGCACCTCCGGCGCACCGGTGGAGACCCGTGCGGTTGCCGGGGGGATCACCGAGGTGACATTGGCGTCCGTCCCGATGGTGAACGCGATGTACCCCTCGGCGGTGTGCCCGTCGGCTTTGGAGAGGGTCCGCCAGAGCACGGAGTAGGTCCCGTTCGCGAGCCCGGTCGGCAGTGGCACGACCATCGAGTACCCGTCATCGCCGAAGCGAAAGGTGGCATTCCCAACCGGCTCGCCGGATTGATCGAACAGGGTTGCCTTGCTGAAACTGGTTTCCAACGGCTCGGTGAACTGGAGCGTCACCTCCGGAGGCGCCGTGAGCAGGACCGAGTTCGCGACGGGCGTGCTCCCGGCCAGGAACGCGTGCGCCGATGCCTGCTGCGGCGGGACCCCGATTCCAGCGATCACGAAGGCGCACACCAGCACCATGGCCTGCAGGCCACCGAGGAGGAAGTGCAGTGCGGTACGCGGCTGGCGCCGGGTCAGATCGGTCATGTGCTACCGCTTCCGGAAGATGCCGACCAACGCGAGCAGGATGCCGAGCGCGGCAATCCCCGTCGCACCGAGCGCAAAGGTCCGCGCGTTGGACGCCATCATCTCTGCCTGATTGACCTGAAAGGCCATCACACTCGCATCCGGCACCTGCACCGGGAACTGCACCCCGGCGAGTGGCTCCACCGAGGCGAAGGTGGTCTGCGACGACGTCTCCTCCACCTCGAACGGTGTGCCGTCGATCGTGCCGGAGACGCGGAAGGTGTAATCGCCGATCACCGTCGGGATGAACGCTCCCTCATAGACCCCGTCACCCATCGGCACGAGGTCCACCGACTTGGACTGCCCGTCCTTCAGAACCTCGGCCGAGAGCGACCCGGCAAGGCCGTCCACCGGTTCGACCCCACCGGTGGCGAACTTCGTCACCCGGACATACACCGCGTTGGGGAGTCCGATGTAGGCGGGCTCGTCTCGGAAACCGATCTCCACGCTGTACTTGCCATCGACCACGTCGGTGCTGACATGCGCCAAGGCACCGGGCGCAACGGCCAGCATCACCAGTGCCATCACCCCAGCCACGAGGGCCGTCAATCGCTTCTTCATCGGATGCCCTTCCTCGCTAGGAGAGCACAGGACTCACGAGAGTCCCGTGCTCTCCTGAATGACCTAGGTGGTAGGGGTTCCCTCAGCGTGCATGTGGTCGTCGCTGTGACCGTCTTCCATGCCGCCGCCGGCGGAGATCGGCGAGAGCGCATGTCCGATGTAGACCGAGACGACCACTTGGTCCGGCGCGTCCACCGAGGTCTCGAAGAGCGCCAGCCCGGTGTGTCCCGGCACCATGATCTCGGCGAGACCAACTGCGAGTTCGTCACCGTCCTCGCCTTTGATCAGCAGACCGCCGATGTTCCCGCAGGCAATCCCCTCGAGGTTCTCATCGCTCTCGTAGACCATGATTGCCATGGGTTCGGCGAGAAGCGCGTCAAGCGTCGTGTCGAGGGTCGTGGTGCCCTTCAACACTTGGTACGAGGTATCGGCGTTGACCGCCTCCCCGGCCTCGACCGGGTTGCCCGCCTCGTCGACTTCCGCCCCGACCCCGGTGAGGGCGTGCGCCACGGGGCCGAGGTCGTCACAGGACCCTTGGTGGATCTTGGTTGGGTGGCCATGCTCGCTGTGCGCGTCACCCAGCGACACGCCAAGACCGAGCGCAAGAATCGCGACTCCCACGGCAAGCGGGCGTCGAATCATGGTGGTGTTCACGTTGGATGATCCTCTCTCGTTGCGGTCGAGCACAGATGGGAGTGCCACTCGCGGACCCCCGGGGGTTACGCGGTAGCCTGCCGCGGGGGAGGATCGTCGGCGACGGTGATCCACGGGGTGTGCAATGGCACCGGGTGCCACTCCCCGCGACGAACAGTTCGCGAATCCCCGACGACGATGAGCAGCGCCACCAAAGCGGCCAGGTTCGTGAGCGTGATGGCGACACTTTCCGCGGCAGCCACCTGTGGAACATCAGTGAGGAAGTCAACGGCGCTCGCGCCGACCCAATCCACGATGGGTGCCGGACCGGCGTCCCAGGAGAACTGGAGAGCCGTGGGGTGCGACGCGTGGTGGTCGAGCCGCCCATCGGCCGCGTCAGCCATGACCTGCTGCAAGGTGTGGGGGTGGGCGACCGAGGAACCTGCTCGCAGCGTGATCGGTGCGCCGACAAGCAAGGCACCGCTGAG
>JAPOLF010000195.1 GCA_029977305.1 bacterium
CGTGAATCGCGTCGATCCACAGGCGGAAGTCTCCGTCGAGGAGATCGAAAAGGTGCTCGGGTATCCCGTCTACGCCCAGATCCCTGATGACCGCGAGGTGGCCAAGGCGATCTCGCTCGGGGTGCCGGTGGTGATGTCCAACCCCAAGGCGAAGGCGGCGATCGCGATCAGTGCGTTGAGTCGAGGCCTCGTCGGCGGAGAGGCTCCGGGGAGCACTGAAGAGAAGAAGGGCTGGAAGTTCTGGGCGAAGGGGTCGGCCAAGCCGCCCGCGCCTCAGCAACGGACCGTGATGACGGACGATGAACTGCGTGAGATCTGGAAACCGGTGATCCCTGGTGCCAGCGACGGCGACGACCTGATCGATTCGGATGATGCCGCGTCCGATGAGCAACCGGGACCCGGGTTGCGCGTGATCCGCCCGTCGGCGTGATGACGGAGAACGAGGTCAGTCATGACACTCTTTGATCGCATCAGCGGCACCCAGAGCGTGGCGGAGACCCTGCCTCCTGCGCCGAAGGCCCCTGTGCTCTCGGATGTTGCTGCGCGTGCGGTGGAGCGCGAACCGGCACCGATGCCAACACCGGTCCTCAAGCCGGTCGTCGCTCCTGATGCCTCCAAGGTCGTGCTGAGCCGCGAGGCGCAGGCCTTGCGGTTCAAGATCTACGACCGCTTGGTGAAGGAACTCGATTCCACACGACTTGCGGAGAGCATCGGCTCCGAAACCGCGCGTCGTGGTGTGGAGGACGCGGTTGAGGAACTGCTCCGGCAGGAGGAGGTCAATCTCCCGCGCACGGAAGTGCTCGCCCTGCGGCGAGAGGTAGCCGATGAAATCGTCGGGTACGGTCCGATCGAACCGCTGCTGCAGGATGATTCGATCTCTGAGGTGATGGTCAACGCGCCGGACATGGTGTTCTTCGAGCGCGCCGGAAAGTTGCATCGTTCGGATCGCGAGTTTCGCGACGATGACCACGTCATGCGCGTGATCGAGAAGATCGTCTCGCCACTCGGGCGCCGCGTTGACGAGTCGTCGCCGATGGTCGACGCCCGCCTCCCGGACGGCTCTCGTGTGAACGCCATCATCCCGCCGCTGGCGATCCACGGACCGTCGCTCACCATCCGCAAATTCGCGAAGAAGCGGTTGACCGATCAGGATCTGATCCGGATCGGCACGCTCACGCCCGGGATGGCTGAGTTCCTCCGCGGGTGCGTGGCCAGCAAGTTGAATGTGCTCGTCTCTGGAGGTACCGGTTCGGGCAAGACGACGTTCTTGAACATCCTGTCCAACTACATCCCGAATGACGAGCGGATTGTGACGATCGAAGATCCGGCCGAGTTGCAGATCCCGCAGGACAACTGGGTGAGCCTCGAGACGCGTCCGGCGAACATCGAAGGGCGCGGACAGGTGGCGCAGCGCGACCTCGTGAAGAACGCACTCCGCATGCGGCCGGATCGGATCATCGTCGGTGAGTGTCGCGGTGGCGAGGCATTCGACATGCTGCAGGCGATGAACACCGGCCACGACGGCTCGCTGACGACCATCCACGCCAACACCCCGCGTGACGCGCTCTCCCGCATCGAGAACATGGTGCTCATGGCGAATCTCGATCTGCCGGTGCGCGCAATCCGCGAGCAGATCGCCTCCGCGATCCACTTGGTGATCCAGCTCTCGCGCATGACCGACGGATCGCGCCGCATCACCTATGTCACCGAGATCGTCGGCATGGAGCAGGACGTGATCACGATGCACGACATCTTCACGTTCGAGCAGCGCGGTATCGACGAGCACGGAAAGGTCATCGGCGAGATCACCCCGAGTGGCATCCGCCCGATCTGCGCGGAGAAACTCGAGCGTCACGGCTACCCGCTGCCGGCCGAGATCTTCGCGCCCGGGCTGGCCAAGGAGCCGCGGGGCTGATCATGGACACGCGCCTGCTGCTGACGGTTGTCGCCTTCGTTGCCGTACTCGGCGTCGCGCTGGGCGTGCCTCGGCTCATGCCGGCTCGGCCGCGCGGGGGATCGCAACGTCTTGCTTCCACGCCGGCTGCGGTGGATCCGCGGCGAGCCGCCAAGGCGCAAGAGCGCGTGACCGTGATGCGGGAATCCGCGTATGTCGACCGTCCGCGGTGGCAGCAACGGCTCCGCCAGTTGCGGGTGGCGCGAACTGCAGAATCCGATCTCATGCAGGCCAACATGACACTCAACGTGCTGGCATATCTCGGCATCCGGGCAATGCTCGCTGTCGTGCTCGGTGCGGTGGCGTTCGTGGTGATGCAGCAGCCGCTGGCCGTGGTGGTGGGGGCGTTCGTCGGTTGGCTCATCCCCCGGTTCTTCGTCAAGCGCAAAGCCAACAAACGTGTCGCTGGGCTCGAGGCGGAACTGGCAGAGGCGCTGGATCTGATGACGGGCGCGCTCAAGGCGGGCCACGGCTTCATGCAGGCGATGGAATCGACAGCCCGTGAGTTGACCGGCACGTTGCGGGAGGAGCTGCTCCGGGTGATCGAGCGCGTCAACGTCGGAGGGAGTCTGGTCGTCGCGCTCAACGAGTTGAGCGAGCGTGTGCCGAGTCACGACATGGGATTGTTCACCGCGGCGATCGCCGTGCAGCGGCAATCCGGGGGAAATCTCGCCGAAGTGCTGGAAAACCTCTCGCACACCGTGCGAGAGCGCAGACGGGTGAAGGGTGAGGTGAAAGCGCTCACGTCTGGTCCGCGACTCTCGGGGTATGTTCTGGGATTCATGCCGTTCGCGATGCTGGGGTACTTCTCGGCGATCAGTGCGGACTATCGGGCATCGATGTTCGGGACCACCACGGGAAAGGCGATGATCGCCTTCGCGGTGATCTGGAGCCTCACCGGATTCTTCCTTGCCCAGCGCGTCGCCAAGGTGGACTACTGAGATGGCTCTCCAGCTGACCGTCACTATCGTCGCCTTTGCCGTGGTTTTCGGTGTGGTCTGGTTCCTGATGGAGCGACCGGCCTCGCGTGGCGGCACCCGGCTGGGCCGCAAGGATGGCGCCGGGTCGGTGCAGGCCCCGTCGCGCGAAGAGGCGAGTCAGACGTCGCTGCGCAAGGCCAATCTCAGTTCGGGCAAGTTCGGGCAGAAGATGCTCGCAAGCGCGAAGGACGAGACGAAGGTCGGCGCGGAGAAACTGCTTTCCCAGGCGGGGAGCACGATGTCGATCGGCACGTATTTGCTGGTCCAACGGCTCTGCGCCTTCGTGTTGGGACCCGTCTTCGCGTTGTTGACGTTGCGGTTGCTCGGGCTGAAACCGATGGGATTCCTCGCCGCCGCGCTGATGATCCTCGTCATGCCGCGCCTTCCCGGGATCATGATGAAGCGGAAGGCGAAGAAGCGCGGCTCCGAGATGGAGCGGGAGCTGCCCGACGCACTCGACCTGCTCGTGGTTTGTGTCGAGGGTGGACTGAGCCTCGACGGCGGCCTCCTGCAGGTCTCCACCCGAACCAAAGGCGAGGTTGCCAACGAATTGCGACGCCTGCAGTTGGAAATGGCAACCGGCATGCCGCGTCGCGAGGCGTTCCTCGCGATGGCGAACCGCTCCCCGTCGGACTCGCTGTCGTTGGTCGGCTCGACGATCACCCAGGCGGACAAGATGGGGATGAGCATCGCCACAACGCTACGCGCGCTCTCGGAGTCGATGCGCACACGGCGCCGCCAATCGGCCGAGGAGAAAGCCCGCAAGGCCCCGGTGAAGATGATGCCGTTCCTGATCTTCTTCATGATCCCGGCGCTCTTCGTGATCATTCTCGGACCCACCGTGCTCTCCGTCATGGACATGATGTAGGAGCGCCTTGGTGGATGCCGCGATGCTCGCCTGGATGATGATCGGCGGCATCGCCGGGAGCGGGGCGTCCATCGCAGCTGCCCGTTGGAGTGCATCGATCGCGCGCGTTCCCCGCACGGGATTCGTGGTCTCGTCAGCTATCGGGGTGCTGATCGGTGTGGTCACCGGTCGCATCGTGGGTGACGCTG
>JAPOLF010000196.1 GCA_029977305.1 bacterium
CGCGGTGGATGCCGTCGTGGCTGGCACCGTGCAGTCTGCCTACGCCCTCAATCGGCCGCCCGGCCACCACGCCATGCCCGACCGCGGCATGGGCTTCTGCGTCTACGGCAATGCCGTCATCGCCGCCATGCACGCCCGCGCCACCCTTGGCATCAACCGCATCGCCATCCTCGATTGGGACGTGCACCACGGGAACGGCACCCAAACCGCTTTCTGGAACGACCCCGACGTCCTCTTCATCTCGCTCCATCAGGAAGATCTCTTCCCCGTCGGCTGGGGCAAGGTCGAGGATGTCGGTGAAGGGGAAGGGGAGGGATTCACCGTCAACATCCCCTTGCCCGGCGGGACCGGCAATTTCGGCTACCGCGTCGCCTACGAGGAGATCGTCGGACCGATCATCGATGCATACAAGCCGGAATTGATCATGGTCTGTGCCGGCCAGGATGCCAGTGTGCAGGACCAACTCGGTCGCATGGCGCTCACCATCGACGGCTACCGCTGGATGACCCGGTTCATGCAACGCCTCGCCGATCGGCACGCCAGCGGTCGCATGGTCGTCACCCAGGAGGGCGGCTACTCTCCCCAATACGCCCCCTACTGCTCCGCCGCCATCGCCGAGGCGATGGTCGCCGGCGACATCCCGATCATCGATCCCTACGGCGATCGTGCCGACACCATGCCCACCTCGGTCGGCATGGGCGAGGACTGCCGGATCGCGATCCAACGCGTCCGCGAGGTGCAAAGCCGATACTGGGCGCTCTGATCCGCGCTAGCCGACCGGGGCGGGTTTCACCGCGAGGCCGTCGTTCCCCTGTTGCGCAAAGGTGTAGAGGAAGTTCTCCCACGGCAGCTCGTACTCGAGTTGCCGCTCCCAGTTGGTGTCCGTCGGACCGAGCACGTCGCGGATCACCACCACGTCCGCGTTGTACCCCATCGCCACCACCGCGTGGTCATTCCCCAGCACGGTCGGATAGGTGAGGCCGCTCGGTGTGATCCAGGTCGTCGGCACCCCGTCGTAGAAATCCGCCGTCGCCTTCAGCCAGACGAGTGCCCCGCCGCGCAGGGCGCTCTCGATCGCCAAGCGATCATGGACCGGCGTCACTTGCATCCCGTACCACTCGAACATCGGGCGCATCGCCGCCCCGGTCGTCCGCGCCAAGATGTTGTGGGTGTAGTCACCGGAGTACATCGACCCGATCTCCCCACCGTAGATCACGAAACCACTCGCGGTCTCCTCGTACCAAGGCTCGATGGAAAGATCATGGCCTACCAAAGCCAGCTGATCCTCGAACGGTGCCTCGATCCCGTAGGTCGCCAGCACCGCCCATGCCGCATCGAACTCACAGGTGTAGTGAAAGAACTGGCCGCTCTTCGTTGCCGCGGGGATGTACGCGTCGTACCAGGTTCCCGGGATCGGCGCGATCGAGCTGAAGGAGTGCTGCGCCGCGGCACGTCTGCCTCCAAACTGCGCCAGCCCCAGCCCCGCAGCGCCGGCCAAAACCGCACGCCGCGAGAAGCGACTCGCCATCGCGCCAAACCGTGTGTTGGGAAGCACCAACTGGGTCATGCTCAATAGACTACCGAGCACTCGATTTGGTTTCCCATGCTGGGAGGTGACCCGTTCGTCCCGGTTCTATCCGCGGACGTACGCGCCGGATCACCCCGGGAACGGCACCCCGGATTGCTCCGCCAGCCCGCGCAGCGTCGCCGTCACCACCGGATCCAACGTGATCCCGTGCACCGCGTGGTACCGCTCCGCCGCGATCTCCGGGTCCCCCGGCGCCAGCACCTGGTCCCAACCCTCGGCCGTCTTGGTGCTCCGCAATTCGCCCAGCATCATCTGCACGTCCGCCGCGAACTCCTCCGGGTCGCGGAACGCATCGATCCGCCAGGCCAAGAAGAACTGCCCGAGGTGCGATCGATCATGCGTCTTGAACACACTCGTCAGATGCGTGCCCCACATCGACCCTGCCAACGGGCCGCAGAGGGTGTCGACGATCATCGCCAGGCAATAGCCCTTGTGCCCGCCTGTCGCTCGGCTTCCGCCCAATGGCGCGAGCGACACCGCCTCCTCCCCATCGGTCGTCACATTCCCCTCTTCATCCATCGCCACCCCGTGCGGCAGCGGCGACTCCAACCGTCGCGCGATCTCCACCTTCCCCCATGGCACCGCACTCGTCGCCATGTCCACCACAAACGGCGGCTGCCCCGGCCCGGTCGGCACCGCGAATGCGATCGGGTTCGTTCCAAACTTTCGCTCCACCCCGCCCGTCGGCACCACCAACGGCCCGGCGTTCGTCATCGACATCGCACCCAGGCCCTGCTCCGCCGCCTGCAGCACATAGCCGCCGGCGATGCCGTAGTGGCTGCTGTTCCGCAGCACGGTCATGCAGATCCCGTGTTCCTGCGCCTTCGCGATCGTCCGATCCATCGCCTCCGGCGCGAGCGCCAGCGCGAACCCCGTGTGCGCATCGAGCACCAACGTCGACGAGGACTCTCGCACCACCGTCAGCCGCGCGTGGGGATCGACCAATCCCTCCTGCAACCCCTTCACGTAGAGGTGCAGCCGCGCCACGCCGTGCGACTGAATCCCACGAAGGTCAGAACGCACCAGAGTTTGCGCCGCCCGCCGCGCATGGTCGGGCGAGACCCCACACCACGCCAGCACCCCGGCAGCGAATTCCTTGAGCGGCTCGGCATGCACCGTGGCCGTTTCACGCGCGGCAGTTGACATTGCCTTCCCCACACAACACCAAGCGGATCATCGACGGCAGCCTACCACCGTCCACCCACCATGGCAGTGGGCCCAGAAACGACGAGCGCCGACCCGGCTCGGGGTCAGCGCTCGATGATGTGCGGCCTGGTGCGCTAAAGCGTGATGATCTGGTCCGGCATGTTCGTCGAAAGTGCCGCGTAGAGGTCGGGGAAGCAGCCGACGTGGACACCCTCCACCGTCCCGACCGGTCGGTACCCGCCTTCGGGTTTCGGCTCCGCGAGATTCCGCTCGCTCGCGCATTGATCACAGAGCATCAGCAGGATGCCCTGCTCCTTGGCGACCTTCGCCAGTCGCTCTCCCATCGGGTCACCGCTGCGCAGCGAGTAGGTGTTGTCGTCGAAGAACATCATCCCCACGACCTCGACACCATGGTTCCCGTTCTCCAATTGGGGAAGGATCATCTTTCCCAATTTGTACGAGGCGGTATGGCCAGAGGTGCTGAACACGTAAGCGACTTTCATGGGTTCCCTGATTCGTCTTCGCGGTCGTTCCCTACCGTCTCCTAGAGGCCGGTGGTGAAACTATCCCGCTCCGGATGAGGATGATGCAGTGCTCGTGCTACCCGCGTGGTCACCAAGCCGGAGTTCGGCGCGAACAACAGCGCCGCCGTGAAGATCGCGGTCGAGACCAACACCACCGCCGCCCCCGACGCGAACCCGTAGTAGTAGGACAGATACAGCCCGGTGATCCCGCTCACTGCCCCGATCAGCGCGGACAACCCCATCGTCACCGGCAACCGATCCGTCAGCAGCCGGGCCGTCGCCGCCGGCGTCACGAGCATCGCCAACACCAAGATGTTGCCCACCGTTTGCAGCGAGATCACGATCGTCAGCGACAGCAGCAACAGGAATACCTGATCCCATCGCCACAGTGTCAGCCCCACCGAGGAGCCGAACACCCGGTCGAACGACGTCGTCACCAACTCCCGTCGGAACACCAGCATCACCAGCAGCACCAATGCGCCGATCGACGCGGACAGCAACAAGTCGTCGGTGCTCACCCCGAGGATCGATCCAAACAGGAACGAGGTCACATCGCGCGCATACGTCCGCTGCGTCGAGATGATCGCCACGCCGAGCGCGAACGCCCCGACGAACAGCACCCCGATCGCGGTGTCGTTGGACAGCCTCCCAGATTGCTGCACCAGCCCGATCCCCAGCGAGACGATCATCGCCGCGACCAGCGCACCCACCAAGAAGTTTCCGCCCA
>JAPOLF010000197.1 GCA_029977305.1 bacterium
ACCAGGCGCCGCCGATTCCACCTGCGCGTGCGCCCAACCAAGTTCGGCGAACCGGACCGCGCCGATGGTGTCGATCTGGGTCCGCCACCCAAGGCCGTCACGCTGTAACCCATAGCGCGAGGGGTCAAATGCGGCGCGGGATTCCTCGATGGAAAGCAGATCAGTCATGCGCGGCATTGTACGGGGACCCTTGTGCGACCGCACCAATGCACACCGCCCGGAAAAGGTAGCCGGACGGTTGACCAGCCTACTGCACAATCGGTACAGTCCCCCGCGTCGGCATCTCCGACGCACGCACCCCGGCAAGGGAAGAAGGGAAGGATCACTGGTGAGCGGCGCAGACATTCGCCTCGGACGACTGTTCAATCCAGATAGCGGACGCTCGTTCATCGCCGCATTCGACCACGGCTCAACCCTCGGCCCCAAGCCGCGCTCTGAGGACGCAGTCGGCCGCCTCGCGACCGTCATTTCCGGCAATCCCGATGGCGTGCTCATCACCCCGGGCATCATGAAGCAGGGCGGTCACCTTTTCGCCCGCCGCGGTGCTCCTTCTGCCGTCATCCGGGCCGACTGGATTTACAACCACGACGTCATCCCCAGCCTCTCCCCGCGCCTGCAGGATCCCAGCCAGGGTGAGCACTATCGCGTGATCTGCACCGCCAAGGAAGCCCTCGCGCTCGGCGGAGACGCCATCTGCATGTTCCTCGTCGTCGGCACCCAGGATGGCGCGGGCTTCGCCGACAACGTCGAGGCCGTCGCAACCATGGCCCGCGATTGCCGCGAGCTTGGTATCCCGCTGATCGTCGAATCGGTCCTTTGGGGTACCCGCCTCCGCGACAACAAGCAGGATCCGGAACTCCTCGCCTTCGCCGCCCGCGTCGCCGCCGAGATGGGTGCCGATGCCATCAAGACCACCTACACCGGCGACACCGAGTCGATGCGCTTGGTGGTCGAGGGCTCGCCGATTCCAGTCCTCGTCCTCGGTGGCGTCAAGTCCGATTCCTTCCAGCCAGTGATCGACGCCACCCGCGGCGCCCTCGAGGCTGGTGCCAAGGGCGTCGTCTACGGCCGCAACGTCTGGCAGGCCGACGACCCGGTCGACAACTGCCGGCGCCTCCGCGACATCATCCACGGCCCGCACGCCTAGGCTGCGTTGCCGCAATCCACGGCGATCCTCGATTGCCGCGCCGCCGGGGCCCTCCCTGCGGCGTGGCAATCGGCTTCTTGCGTTCGGTTTATGATCAGACGGCCGTTCACCGATCGCGGAGCCACTCTCTCCGCGCCGGAGAATGCCACCTCACGATGCCGCGACCGCAGGACGCCTCGAGGACGGACTCACATGGCAGACGCGCAACTCCTCGTCGGACTCGATGTCGGCAGCACCAGCATCAAAGCCGTCGTCTACCGCCCCGACGGCACCGCCATCGCTCGCGGCGCCGTTCCCACCCCGACCCACTACCCAAAGCCCGGGTGGGCGTATTTCCTCGCCGAGGAACTCTGGGACGGCTGCGTCACCGCCCTCCGGCAAGCGCTCGCAGAGGTAGATGACCCGCGCGCCGTGGTCGGCGTCGCCGTCGCCAGCATCGGCGAGAGCGTCGTTCCCATCGCGGCCGACGGTACTCCGACCGGCGAGGTCGTCTCCTGGTTCGACACCCGCACCCGCCCCCAAGCCACCTGGCTCGATGACGTCGTCGGCAAAGACGAAATCTTCCGCCGGACAGGCCTATCTCTCCAACCGATCTTCTCCCTCTGCAAGATCCTCTGGTTCAAGCAGGAACGCCCTGAGCAATTCGCCCGCACCGTCAAGTGGCTGATGGTCGCCGACTACATTGCCTGGCGTCTCAGCGGCGAGGCCGTCACCGATCTCTCCCTCGCCTCGCGCAGCCTCGCCATGAATCTCCATGCATTCGACTGGGACCGCGACATGCTCGCCGCCGCCGGCATCTCCCCCGATGTCCTCGCGCCGCTCGCTTCCGGATGCACGCGCATCGGCACCGTATCCGCAGACGCCTCCCGCATCACCGGCCTGCCGACCACCTGCGCCGTCAGCACCGGCGGTCATGACCACGTCTGCGGGGCATTCGCCGCTGGCGTGGTCGAACCCGGTCAGCTGCTCAACTCCCTCGGTACCGCCGAGGCCGTCTTCCTCGCCGCTGACGCACCCCTCACCGATCCCGAGGCCGGGCGTCAGGGCTACACCCAAGGCGCCCACGTGGTCGGCAAGCGCCGCTATGTCCTCGCCGGGCTCTACACCTCTGGCGCGTGCGTCACCTGGGTGCGTGATCTCCTCACCGCCGCCGGCGGCGAACCACCCACCTACGATGCCCTCTTCGCCCAAGCTGCCGCCGCCCCGGCAGGAAGCCTCGGCACCTGCTTCCTGCCTCACCTGCGGCTCGCCAACCCACCCTATGACGACCCGAAATCCCGCGGCACCTTCGTCGGCCTCAGTTGGGACGTGAACCAAGGCGCCCTCGTTCGCTCGGTGCTCGAGGGCATCGCCTTCGAAGGCCGCCGCTCTCTCGAGTCCTTGGTCGCCTTCCCGGGAGTGGTCCCACCGACCTCGTGTGTGGCCATCGGCGGAGGCACCCGCAATGCCCTGCTCATGGACATCAAGGCCACCGTCATGGGAATCCCGGTCACCGTCGCCGACGCCGAGGAGGCCACCGCCCTCGGCGCAGCGCTCCTCGCCGGCCTCGGTGCCGGGGTGTATGCCAACGTCGACGCCGCACTCAGCGCGATGACCTATCCCCGCCACGACGTTGCCGCGGTCCCCGAGTGGTCCTCGATCTACGAGCGCATCTATCGTGACGTATACACTGCCATCTATGACCGCGTCGCGCCCCTCAGCCACGCCCTTGTCGATATCGTCAGCGGCGAACCGGCATGAGTGAGGCATTTCTCGGGATTGATCTCGGTACTTCCTCGGTCAAGGCGCTGGTCGTCGATGGTCGAGGCCATGTCATCAGCTCCGGGTCCGCCGAGTACCCCATTCACCATCCGCACCCCGGGTGGGCGGAACAGGACCCTGATGAGTGGTGGGCTGGCGTCTCCGCCGCGGTCCGTCAAGCCACGGGCTGGTTGTCCGCCGGCACGACAATCGCCGGCATCGGCCTCACCGGCCAGATGCACGGCACGGTCTTCCTGGGCGACAACCACACCCCGATTGCCCCCGCGGTGATCTGGGCCGACGGTAGATCGTGGCGCCAGGTCCCCGAGGTCACCGCCGCCGTCGGCCGCGAACGCCTTGCCGATCTCGCCGGCAGTCCCCTTGCCGTTGGATTTCAAGCTGCCACCATCGCCTGGTTCCGCTCCGAGCAAGCCTCCACCTGGTGGCGTACCGCGAAGGTGATTTCCCCCAAGGACGAAATCCGCCGCCGTCTCACCGGCGAGATCGCCACCGATCCCGGTGATGCCTCCGCCGCACTCCTCTTCGATGTCCGCTGGCGCACCTGGGCGGCAGACATCCTCAAAGCGTTGGAGATCGAGCCCAGCAAACTCCCGCCGATCCTGCCCGCGTCCGGCATCGCCGGCACGCTCACCCCGCAGGCAGCGGAGGCACTGGGCATCGCCCCGGGCACCCCCGTCGTCACCGGCACCGGAGACGCTGGCGCCGGCCTCCTCGGAGCCGGGATCGTCGAACCCACCACGATGCTCCTCTCGCTCAGCACGGGATCCCAAGTGATGATCCCCGCCGAAATCGCCCACCCCGACCCTGAGGGCCGCATCCACACCTTCTGTTCCGCCCTCGAACCCGGCCCCGGCTGTCCTGCCTGGTACCAGATGGGCGCGACTCTCGTCGCCGGCATGGCAATGCGTTGGCTGCGCGACACCATGCTCGATCTCCGCGGCCCCGATGCCTACGACCGCATGACCAGTTGGGCGGAGTCCTCCCCGATCGGCGCGCGCGGCCTCCTCTTCCTGCCGTACATGGTGGGTGAGCGCACCCCGCACATGGACT
>JAPOLF010000198.1 GCA_029977305.1 bacterium
GCTGGTGCAACGACTCTCGACCGTGATGCATCTGCTGCTGACCGGGATGGTGCTCATCGTGGTGGCGGTCGTGGCCTATCGCTGGCTGGCGCCGGTGCCGGAACCGGCATCGCAGGGCGGGCCGGTGTTCGTGCTGCCCACAGGTCCGCTGCTGCCGTTGGGGGTGATCGCGCTGGCGGTCTTCCTCGCCGAGGGTGCGGTGGCGGACTGGAGTGCGATCTATCTGCGTGAACATCTCGGGACCACCGCAGCACTCGGGGCCTTGGGGTACACGATGTTCGCGGTGACGATGACCATCGGGCGATTCGGCGGCGATTGGGTGGTGACGCAGATCGGTCCGGAGCGCGTGGTTCGCTGGGGCGGCGTGCTGGTCGTGGCTGGTCTGGGCGGGGCGTTGGTGTTTCCCTCGGTGCCAACCATGCTGCTCGGCTTCGCCTGTGTCGGATTGGGATTGGCGGCAGGGTTCCCGGTGGCGATCACCGCGGCGGGACAGACCGGGGAAGCGGCATCGACCGCGGCTGTGGCAGCGGTGGTGACGGCGGGATATGCCGGATTCATCATCGGGCCGGCGGTGATCGGACAGGTCAGTTCGTTCTTCGGACTGCGCAGTGGCCTGTTGGTTGTGGTGGCGATGGGCGTGCTGATGATCTTGTTAGCGAAGAGTGTCGCGCCGAAGCGGGCCTCGGCATGACGCTCTCTCGGCGTGCCGCGCAATTCGTGCTGCTGGTGGTCTGTCTCATCTGGGGTGCCAATTTCACCGCGATGAAGATCTTGCTCAACCAGATGTCGCCGTTCAGCGTGGTGAGCCTACGGACGGCGGTGGCCGCGATGGGATTCCTCGTGGTGATGATGCTGTTGCGGCGGGGCATCCCAGCGTTCACGAAGCAGGATTGGATTCGCATCGTCCAACTCGGCGTGCTCGGGGTGACGAGTTACAACATCTTCTCGGCGCTCGGGCAGGATCACCTGCCTGCGGCGCTCTCGAGTTTGATCATCGGCAGCAGTCCGATTTTCACCGCGCTCTTCGCGGGATTGCTCGGGATTGAGCGGATCACGAGGAACACGGTCATCGGGTTGGTGCTGGCGACGACCGGGTTGGTGCTGCTGGTCTCCCAAGGACGTGGGGTGGACGTGCCGCTGACGCGGGAAGTGGTGCTGGCGGCAGCGATCCTGGTGGTCGCGCCGGCATCATGGGGGGCGTACACCGTCTTGGCGAAACCGATGCTGCGGCGACACGACCCGATCACCGTGGCGGGGATGGGAATGATCATCGGGGCGCTGACGCTCTCTCCGCTGTTTGTGATTGACCCGAAGGTGTTGCCAGAGATTCAGGCGCTCGGCCGGGTCGGCTGGACGGCATTGATGGTGAGTGCGCTGGGTTCGCTGGTGGTGGCCTACATTCTCTTCGGGATGGTGCTGCGGGCGCTGCCGCCGAGTCAGGCGGCGATGACGTCGTACATCACGCCGCTGTTCGCGATCACGATCGCGTGGCTGGTGCTCGGTGAGCAGCCGACGCTGGGGCTGCTGCTGGGCGGGGTGTTCGTGCTGGCTGCCGTGTTGGTGATCAGCCGGGCACCGCGGGTGATCGAGACGGAACCCTCGGAGTGACCTGCCTCTTGCGTGCCGGGAGATCGGGCGGCGACCGTCCGGGAAACTGACACGTTATTGACACGCGGGGGGGCGAATGTCGTATGCGTTTGTCGCAGGCGCCCCGGTAGGGTATGCGCACGCTGCCGTCGGTGAATGATGTCGGTGCCGTTGTTTCCGCCCCGATGCAGCGCACGGGCGGCACACCACCCGCGGAGAACGCCGTTGTGATCGGGGTGTTGAGTCCGGACGAAGTTGAATCGCTGTTGCATCGGGTGACCGTTGGGCGGATCGCGGTGTCGATCGACAACCGGCCCTACATCGTGCCGATCACGTATGCGTATCACCGGGGATCGGTGTATGCGCACAGCGGGCCGGGGCGGAAGATCGACGGGATGCGGGCGCATCCGCACGTGTGCTTCGAGATCGACGAGGTGATCGCGCCAGCGCAGTGGCGGAGCGTGGTCGCTGACGGGGTGTATGAGGAACTGATCTCCGCCGCCGATCGTCGGGATGCGCTGCAGCTGCTGGGCCACACGAACGACACCGCGCAGGCAGCACTCGACGGGGGAGACGGCGAGATCCTCTTCCGGGTGCGACTGACGGAACGGAGTGGGCGATTCGAGCAGCGGGAGCTGCGCTAGTCGGCCAGCGCCTGCAGCGTGGCGAGGCACGCCCCGAGCGGGTGGTAGACATCGGGCTTGCCCTTGGCGAAGGGCAGTTCGACGCGCCGGCCGTTGGCATCGACCGCAGGCCACCATCCGCCGAGGTCGGGGTCCACATGGCGGGCGATGGCGTAGCCCCAACAGGTTTCCATCCAGCGGCGGTAGACATCGTGGCCCGTGGCGCCGTAGAGGGCGGCGGCGGCGCCGATGGCCTCGGCGATGACCCAGTGGTAGCGCTCGCGATCGACGTCGTGACCGGCGAGGTCGTAGGCGTAGACGAAGCCGCCGCGCTCGGCATCCCAGGCGTGGATCACGGCGAGATCGAACCAGGCGATGGCGGTGGGGAGGGCCCACTCGGTGGCGCGATGGCGATCGAGCTGGACGAGGAGTTTGGCCCATTCGAATTGGTGGCCGGTGAGCACGCCCCACGGCTTGAAGAGATCGCGCGGGGTGTCTTTGTGGTAATCGAGATCGATGGACCAATCGGTGTGGTAGTGCTCCCAGAGGAGGCCGCCTGATTGCGCGGCGAGATCTTGGGTGACGCGGCGGGCGACGGTCTCGGCGCGATCGAGGTGGGTGGGATCGGCGGTGGCTTCGAAGGCGGCGAGGCTGGCTTCGCAGAGGTGCATGTTGGCGTTCTGGCCGCGGTAGGGATCGATGGTGCGCCAGTCTTCGCTGGTTTCGTCGATGGCGAGGTTGGCATCCGGGAGCCAGAGGTGGGTCTCGATGGCCGAGGTGGCGGCGGCGATGAGGTCCTCGGCGGGGAGGCCGGCGCTGACGGCGGTGGATGCGGCGAAGAGCGCGAAGGCTTGGCCGTAGGTGTATTTGCGGCGGTCGACGGGGGTGGTGCCATCGAGGTCCCACCACCAGCCGCCGTTGATGGGGTCCTGTTGGTGGTTGCGCAGCCAGTCGAGGCCGTGGATCGCATAGGCCGCGGCGTCGGGATACCAATCGTGGATGGCGGCGAGGGCGAAGGCGTGGGTGTAGCGGGCCTGTTGGACGAGGTTGCGGGCATGCGGGTCGGCGAGGGTGCCGTCACCACGGAAATCGGTTGCATACCCGCCGATGGTGCGATCGAGGCATGCAGGCGCGACGAAGTCGAGCACGGCGCGAGCTTGAGCATTGGCAAGGTTTGCAGAAACTTGCACGGCTACGGGCGGGGTCATGCGGGCACCTCATTGTGACCATGGCAGACGGGGTTGCACGGGAGCGCGGGTATGATATCCTGCTTTGAGCGCAGCAGTGATGCCGCGTCTGGCTATGTCTGCCCAAGAAGAGACCGGTGCCGATGTGGCACGGCTCATGGATGTGATCAGAAAGGTGTGATTGCCGCATGCGGGTTGAGATGCGCGATTCGGAGAGCTTCGAGCAGCTGCTTCGTCGGTTCAACAAGGGGATCGAGCGCTCCGGGATCATCCGGGAGCATCGGCGCGGGCTGCGGTTCGTGAGCGTGCAGGAAGAGAATCGCGCGAAGCGGCGGAAGGCTGAGCGGCGACGTCGGCGGACGACCGTTTAATTCTGCACCCCAGTGCAATCCACGACCCCGGTGTCTTTCGGCACCGGGGTCTCGTGTTTCTCCGGGGATCGCGAGATGGGGTGGCTAGACCACCAACTCGTACATGTGGCGGACGCGGCGCTCTAGCAACGGGACGATCTGGTCGAGGACGACGG
>JAPOLF010000199.1 GCA_029977305.1 bacterium
GGGGCAGCGACGCCTACGACCTCGGTTCGGGATACGGCCATGTCGCAATCGGCGTCGACGACATCTATGCGAGCTGCGCCGCGCTCGAGGCCGCGGGCGCCAAGGTGATCCGCCCGGCCGGGCCGATGAAGGCCGACGCCTCCATCGTCATCGCCTTCCTCGAGGATCCCGACGGCTACAAGGTCGAGCTGATCCAGACGAGCTCGGTCGGCCGCTAGGCCCGTCGCGGTCCACCCCGCCCGAAATTCCAGAGAACGAAACGGACATCCCATGACAGACACCGGCATCGAGAACCGCACCCTGACGGCGAACGGCGTTCGCCTCCACTACATGATCGCGGGCGCGGGCGATCCCGTCGTGCTGCTGCACGGCTGGCCGCTGTCGGCGGAGATGTGGCGGGGCGTCATGCCGGCGCTCGCGGAAACCCGCACGGTGGTCGCCCCCGATCTCCGGGGCGCGGGATACTCCGACAAGCCGGCTGCGGGCTACGACAAGGCGACGATGGCCGAAGACGTGCACGCGCTGATGACGGCGCTCGGGCACAAGCGCTACTCGGTCGTCGGCTACGACATCGGCGGCATGGTCGCCTACCCGCTCGCCGGGACGATCGGCCTGCAGTTCAATCTCACCATGGAGCCGTGGACCGATCAGAAGGTTCGCGAGGCGTTCTCCTACGCGTTCGACCGCGAGACCTACTGCACGGAGATCCGCAACGGCGACTGCTCGCCGACCTTGACCTGGATTCCGGAAGGGGTCCCGGGGCACATCACGGTTGACCAGTTCGGGTTCGACCCGGAGGCGGCCGTGGCCGCGCTGGCCGAGTCGTCCTACGGCTCCGCCGAGGCACTGCCGGAGATCAAGCTGTACTACAACAGTGACGATCCGGCGAACACGGAGCGCATGGAGTGGGTTGCTGGTCAGTACCGCGACATCCTCGGGATCGAGATCACGCTCGAGCCCACTGAGGGCACCGCGCTGGTCGCGCTGAAGAAGGATCCGAAGACCTTCCCGCAGATGTCGACCGGTGGCTGGTACCAGGACTACCCGGACCCGCAGAACTGGTTGAGCGTGTTCTGGGTTTGCAAGTCCACCTTCGCGCAGCGCGTGAGCTACTGCAACGAGGAGCTTGATGCCCTGGTCCTCAAGGGCGACACGACCACCGATCCGGTGGAGCGCATCGGGTACTACGAGGATGCCGGCCAAGTGCTGGTGGATTCGATCCCGGGCCCGTTCCTGTACAACCCGACGAACAACTTCTTGGTGAGCCCGAAGGTGACTGGCTGGACGGCCACCACCGCGGACTCCGAGTGGCCGGGCGAGTTCTCCTCGCCTACCACGATCACCAAGTCGGAGTAACCGAGATGCGGCGCCGGGACGGATATCCGTCCCGGCGCTCGCGTCCGAGCAGGGCGGCGGATGCTGCCACCGGCCTCCTCGGACGCGAGCTGACCTGCACCAGGATCCTTGTGAGACGACCAGCGCGGCGGAACGTTCCTCGAGGGACGAGGGGACCCGGATGATTGAGTACCTGATCCGCCGCATCTTGTGGGTGATCCCGGTGATCATCGCGGTGGCGGCGGTGACGTTCTTTCTCATGTATCGCGCACCGGGCGGCCCATGGGACCGCGAGAAGCCGTTGCCAACCGCTGTGCAAAAGACGTTGGACGTGCAGTTCGGCCTGAACAAGCCGCTGTGGATCAACCCGAAGGAATTCAACGAGCGCTGGGCGAATGGGGAGCGGAATCCGCTGCTGTTGGCTCAGGGGTACTTCGACAGCCGGTTCTTCACCTACATGGGGGGTGTGGCCAAGGGGGATCTCGGGCCGTCGTATGCCTCCAAGGGGTCGGAGAGCGTGCAGGAAGTGATCCGGGAGAAGTTCCCGGTGTCGTTGAAGATCGGCTTGGTTGCATTGTTGTTCGCGGTGCTGGTGGGCATTCCGCTGGGGGCAGCCGGGGCGTTGCGACAGAACACCCCGGTCGATTACGTGTCGCGGGTGGTGTCGACGATTGGTGCCGCCGTGCCGAGTTTCGTCAGCGGGCTGTTGATCTTGATCTTTTTGACCCGGCAGTTCGGGTATTCGCCGATCCGCGAGCCAGAGGAATGGGATGGGTGGGGGAAGGCGTTCATCCTGCCGGGGATCATCCTCGGGCTGAGCACGATGGCGTATCTCGCGCGGCTCACCCGGGTGAACATGCTGGAGACCAAGCGGCAGGACTATGTGCGGACTGCCAGGGCGAAGGGCGTGTCGGAGACGGCAGTCGTTTCGCGGCACATCATGCGGAATGCGCTGATCCCGGTCATCACGATCTTGGGACCGGCAGCAGCCGACCTGGTGACCGGCTCGATCATCATCGAAAGCATCTTCAATGCCCCGGGGCTGGGCGAGGAGTTCGTCCAGTCCATCGGGAAGCGGGACTATTCGATGATCATGGGCACGGCGATCTTCTACGCGGTGCTGATCGCCTTGGCGAATGTCTTCGTGGACATCAGTTACGGCGTGCTTGATCCGCGTATCCGGCGAGGAAGCCACTGATGAGTGACCCTCGCCCGTTGGCCCAACTCGCGGACCAGGTGCTGCGGCCGCAGCGCTCACTTTGGAGCGATGCATGGCGGCAGTTCAAACGGAACAAGCTGGCGCTGATCGGGGGCATCTATCTGCTGTTCCTGGTGGTGCTCGCGGTGTTCGCACCGTTCATCGCGCCGCACAACCCGGTGAAGGGCGATGTGAAGACGGCCGGGAAGTACCGGCAGGCTGCGTGGATCACCACCGACAATCCGAAGACCACGGGGTCGTGGGAGTACCCGCTGGGGACAGATGGCAACGGGCGTGACGTGCTGAGCCGGGTGATCTACGGGACGCGGATCTCGCTGGTGGTGGGGTTCATCCCGATGATCATCATCATGCTCATCGGCGTGCCGATCGGCTTGATCGCCGGGTATTCCGGAGGGCGAGTCGACAACGCCTTGATGCGGGTGACAGATGTGGTCTATGCGTTCCCTGCCCTGTTGTTCTTCATCATCATGCAGATCTCACTCGGCGAGACGTGGTTCGGGGAACTGTTGAACGGCCTCGTGCTGCTCTTCGTGACGCTGTCGATCATCAGCTGGTCCGGCGTCGCTCGGTTGGTGCGCGGGGACACGCTGTCGTTGCGGGAAAAGGAATTCATCGAATCAGCGTTGGCCTCGGGTGCGACGAGTTCGCGGGTGTTGTCGCGGCACATTTTTCCGAACACGATGGGCTCGTTGATCATCGCGGCGGCGTTCATCGTTCCCTCGGCGATCATCTCCGAGGCGGTGTTGAGCTATCTCGGCATCGGCTTGCGGCCGAGCGTGAATCTTGCGGCACCGTTCCCGACCTCGTGGGGGCAGATGCTCCAATCCGGGGCGTCGCAGTATCGGAATCAGGCGTGGTTGCTGATCGCACCGAGCCTCGCGGTGGCGTTCATCACCTTGGCATTCAACTTCGTCGGCGACGGGTTGCGCGACGCGCTGGACCCGCGCGAGCAGTTGTGATCATCGCACCGCGGTGAGCCAGCCCCCTTCCCTGCCCCGTTGCGGCTGGGCGGAATCCGATGAGCTGATGCGGGAGTACCACGACACCGAGTGGGGCGTGCCCTGTCGGGGTGACCAGGAGCTCTTCGAACGACTCCTGCTCGAGGGGTTTCAGGCCGGACTGTCGTGGCGAACGATTCTCCACAAGCGGGCCCGATATCGCGAGGTGATGGACGGGTTCGATCCGCGCGTGGTGGCAGGATACGGCCCCGAGAAGATCGCGGACCTGCTGGCTGACCCCGGAAGGTTGTTCTACGGGACGGTCATCGCCACCGGTGAGGCGAATGTTTTCGGAGATGTCGACCGCATGGAACTCACCGCCACGGTCCGCAGTCAGGAAGGAACCCGGTTCACCAT
>JAPOLF010000019.1 GCA_029977305.1 bacterium
TGGGCCCGGCCGATGCCCTGCGCGCGGTCGACCTGCTGCAGCCGAAGGTCGTCGTCCCCTGCCACTACAACACCTTCCCGCCGATCGAGCAGGACGCCGCCGATTTCGCCAAGAAGGTCGAGTCCTCGGGCCGCACCTGCGCCCCGCTTGCCCCCGGCGAGTCCGTCGAGATCTAGCGTGGATGCCGCGTCGCTTGATCGCCTCAACGAGGAACTGGCTCGCACCGCGTTCCAGAAGAAGGTGGTCACCAAGCGCCCCTCGGCGGAGGTGCTGGAATCCGCCACCAGCTTCTTCCGTGAGCGTGGGTACAAGTCCGGCCCCACTGGCCGGCCCGGCCACGTCTTCGTGATGGGAGCGGGGGAGGGCGGCCTGCCACGCGTCACCGCCGAAATCGCCGCCCGCCCCGATGTCGGCAAACCCGGCTCCACCCTCGTCACGATCGATGGCGCCGGCGAGCGCCTCGGGCCGCTGTTGGCGGAATTCGCCGCGTCCCTCCGGCAGCGCCGCACCCCCGCTGCGGAATCCAAGTAGTCACAAGATTCGCCTCACCCGGAGGGGATTGACAGCGTTCCTGCCTGCGTGCTGTTATACGTATCAGTGATACGTATCAGGTCTGCAGGATGGTTTAATGCCGCAGCCCCGCACGAGACGGCCAACCCAGTCAGACGTTGCTCGCCTCGCCGAGGTCTCGCAGCCTGTGGTCTCCTATGTGCTGAGCGGCGATCCCGCTGCCCCTGTCGCGCCGGAAACCCGCCAGCGCGTCCTCGACGCCATCGAGCGCCTCGGCTACATCCCCGATCGCCGCGCCCGCGGCCTGCGCCAGCAACGCACCTTCACCATCGCCGGCGTCATCCCCGATATCACCAACCCCTTCTACCCGGCCTTCGAGCGCGGCGTGCAGGATGTCGCCGAACGACGCGACTACGACCTCGTCACCTACAACACCGACGGCATCCGCGAGAAGGAACTGAAGGCGGTCCGCGCGGTGCGTGAGTCGCGCGTCGACGGTGTGATCATCACCCCGTTCCACCTCACCGCCGAGGAGCTCTCCGATGTCGTGCGTGATGGCATCGCGGTCTGCATCAACGGCATCCCGGGCTGGGACCCGATTCCGCTCGGCATGGACCAAGTGGCCAATGACAGCGTGGCGGCCGCTGCCACCGCAGTCAATTGGTTGCTCGAACTCGGCCACACCCGCATCGGCATGATCGCCGGCGAAGAGGGCACCTTCCCCCGCGAGGCACGCGTCCGCGGCTACCTGCAAGCCCTCGCCGACCACGACCTCCCCACCGATCCGATCCTCGTCCGCTCCGTCGGGTTCACCGTGGAGGGCGGCCGCGACGCCGCACGCGAACTCCTCGCGCTCACCCCACGCCCCACCGCCATCTTCGCCGCCAATGACCTGATGGCCATGGGTGCCATGAGACAGATCCGGGAGATGGGGTTGCGCGTCCCGGAGGATGTGGCGATCGTCGGGTTCGACGACATCCCTGCCGCGTCTCTCGTTCACCCCGCTCTCACCACCATCGCCCAGTATCCCGAGCAGCTCGGGCGCCGGGCGGCGGAACTGATCTTCGAGCGCCTCGATGGCAACATGGGTTCACCCGGACGACGTGAGGACACGCCGTTTGACTTGGTGCTGCGTGACTCCGCCTGAACCGCGGGGAAAGGAGTGCGAAGGGACGAACGCTGACGATACCTAGGCTGTGGAATGCCAAGGGGTTGCCTCCCCGACGTGGGTGGGCAACGGTCCCCGAGGCGGGAGACAGAGCGGCGCCGATCGGGGCGCCGTGTGGAGCGGAGAATCTCCGGAGGTTGCGATGAACGTCTCGTTCCGCTGGGCGGCTGTTGCCGCACTGGCCGCACTCTCGCCACTCACGGCGCTGATGTCGCCGGGAGCCGTGGCGCAGGAACCAATCGAGCTTTCGATGTGGCTCGACGTCACCAACGGCCCTGACGAGGCCGACTGCATCGAGCGCGTCGCCATCGATTCCTACAACGCGCTCGGCAATGGATCGATGGTCAAGGTCACCCAGCAGGCCAACAGCTGGGATGCCACCAAGACCGCCCTCGCCGGCGGCGCCGGCCCCGACCTCGTCGGGACCCCGGGTCCGTCCTTCGCGATGCAGCTCGCCCTCGCCGGCCAGCTCGCGCCGCTCGATGAGGCCGCCGCAGAGTTCGGCTGGGACGGCATCTTCGCCCCGAACTCGCTGAACCTCGGCAAGGTCGATGGCAAGCTCTACGCCATCCCCTCCGAGATCGAGACCCTCGTCCTCTACTACAACAAGACCCTCTTCGAAGAGAACGGGTGGACCGCGCCGACCACCATCGACGAGATGATGACCCTGTCCCAGACCATCGCGGACGCCGGCATCATCCCGTTCGCCCATGTGAACGCCGAGTGGCGCCCGGCGAACGAGTGGTTCGTCGGTGAGTTCCTCAACCACGGTGCCGGGCCGGAGATGGTCTACAAGGCCCTCATCGGTGAGGTTCCGTGGACCGATCCCGCCTTCGTCGCCCCGATGGAGACGCTCGCCACGATGCAGGCGAATGGCTGGTTCAGCGGCGGTCTCGACCGCTACTACACCGGCACCTTCGCCGAGGCCGGCTCCATGCTCGGTGAGGGCGAGGCCGCGATGAAGATCGAGGGCACCTGGTTCCTCTCCGATGCTCCCAACTACTTCGGCGAGGAAGCCGGGAACAGCAACGAGCTCGGGTGGGTGCCCATGCCCTCCACCGACGGCACCGTCAGCTACACCCTCGGCATCGGCCAGACCTACTCGGTGAACGCCAACAGCGAGCACCCGAAGGAGGCCGCGCAGTTCCTCGGCCACTACTTCTCCCCGGCGATCCAAGCTGCCCTCCTTTCCGAGTGCGGCCTCGCCAACGCCCCGGTCGACCTCTCCAAGGAAGACCTCTCCGGCGTCGACCCGATGCTCGCCGAGATCAACGCCTCCCTCAACGAGGCCTACGCGGCGAACAACTACGGCTACACCACCTGGACCTTCTGGCCGCCCGAATCCGAGACCTACCTCATCGAGGAGGTTGAGAAGGTGTGGGCTGGTGACGTGACCGTCGAGGATTACCTCGCCGGCCACCAGGAGAAGTTCGACGCCGAGCGTGCGGCTGGTGCCGCGCCGCCGGTGCCGGCCCGGTAATTCCCTGCGAGCGGGTGGCGCACGTCGCCACCCGCTCGCCCACCGGACGCCCGGCGGCTGACTGCCCGGGCGATGACCCCAGATGGCCCCGTCGCCGAGAATCGAGCAGCGATTCATGTCTGCCGCCACTTCTTCCCCGACACCAGGCGTGATCCACGCCGGCAGCCGCCGCAAGGCGGTCTTCCGTCGCCGGATCGTCCCCTGGTTGTTTGTGATGCCGATCCTCGTGCTCAACCTCGCCGTCGTCCTCGGACCGGCCCTGAGCGCGCTCTACTACTCCCTCACCGATTGGAACGGCATCCGTCCCCCGACCTTCATCGGGTTGGAGAACTTCCGCACCCTCGCCACCGATCCTTCATACCGTCACGCATTCCGCAACAACGTCGTCTGGCTCCTCATGTTCCTCACCGTGCCGATCGCCATGGCCCTCGGCGCGTCGAGCATGCTCGCGCCGGTGAAGCGCGGCTCGCTCTTCTTCCGCATGGCGTACTTCATTCCCTACGTGCTGCCGAGCGTGATCATCGCCAGTCTCTGGCGCGGCCTCCTCAGCCCCGATCGCGGCATCCCGGGATGGCTCAACGATCACGGCGTGCCTGGGTTCGACAAGGCTTTCCTCGGTGATCCGAAAACCGTCCTCCCCGCCATCGGCTTCGTCGACAACTGGCACTGGTGGGGATTCCTTCTCGTGCTCTTCCTCGCCGCGATGCAGAACATCCCGCGCGAGCTCTATGAATCCGCCCGCCTCGACGGCGCCAGCCGTTGGGACGAGTTCAAAGACGTCACCATCCCCGGCATCAGGCCCACCCTCATCTTCATGCTCCTGATGACCGCGATCTGGTCCTTCCTCACCTTCGACTACATCTGGATCCTGACCCAGGGCGGCCCTGCCGGCGCTTCCGAGGTGCTCGCGGTGTTGGTCTTCAAGGAGGCCTTCCGGAACTTCAAGGCCGGATACGCCGCCGCCATCGGCCTCACGATGAGCGTCTTCGTCGGGATCGTCATCAGCATCTTCACCCTCCTTCGCCGACGCGGATGGGAGATCTGATCCATGGAACTCCCAGCGATCGAAAGCCGAACCGTCGACCTGCCCGATGCCGTGCATCCGACCCCGGATGCCGCCGTCCCCGGCGGTCGCCGTGACGCCAGCCTGATCCCCAACTACATCGTGCTGATCCTCTTGCTCATCTTCTCGCTCGGCCCCCTCGTGATCCTCACCTTCAACTCGCTGAAGACCAAGGCCGAGCTCGCGAAGAACCCGCTCGGCTTCCCGCAGAAGATCGTCTTCTCGAACTTCCCCAAGGCGTGGGAGGTCGGCGATTTCTCCGTCACCACCCGCAACAGCCTCCTCCTGGTCGCGATCACCGTGGTCGGTGTCCTCTTCTTCGGCGGGCTGGCAGCCTACAGCCTCGCCAAGCTCGACATCCCCGGTGCTGGGTTGCTCACCATGTACCTCCTGATCGGTTCCAGCCTGCCGATCCAGCTCTACCTGGTGCCGCTCTTCTTCGTCTGGCAGAAGCTGCACCTGGTCAACAACCACTTCGGCCTCGCGCTCATCTACATCGCGACACAGGCGCCCTTCGCGATCTTCCTCCTGCGCTCCTACATGGTGCAGTTGCCAAGGGATTTCGAAGATGCCGCCCGCGTCGACGGTGCCAGCGAGTGGGAGGTCTTCCTCAAGATCGTCGTTCCCCTGAGCTGGCCCGGGTTTCTCACCGTCGGCCTCGTCGTCGCGCTCGGGGTGTGGAATGAGTTCCTCCTCGCCACGGTCTTCCTCACCGAGCAGGAGCTCTTCACCGTCGTCACCAGTTACAACAACTTCGCGTCCCGCTTCAGCCGTGACTGGACACTCACCAGCGCGGCCTCGCTGATGATGATCCTCCCGGTCATCGTCATCTTCCTCCTCCTGCAACGACGGTTCATCGAAGGTCTCACCCAGGGCGGTCTCAAGGGATGACGAAGGAGTGACTGTGAGTTCCGACACGAGTGTTCTCGCCCGCAAGGTGCGCGGCTGCCTCTACGGTGTGGCGATCGGCGATGCCGTCGGCGCCCCCGCCGAATGGCACACCCCGGAGGAGATCCGGGATCGCTATGGCGCCATCGAGGGTTTCGTCGAACCGTGGGACGGTCCCTCCGACCTCGGCAAGGGCGACGGCCGCCACACCGATGACACCCTGATGACCCGCATGCTCGCCCGCGTCTACCTCGAGCACGGGGACCATCTCGATCCGTTCGTCTTCGCCCAGCGCATCGTCCCGCTCATCGCCGATGAGGACATCTGGATCGCCGAACGCGGCACCGCGATGCGCCTCGTCGATCGCCTCTTCTACCCGGAGAAGTGGCTGCTGATGCGCCTCCGCCTCGCCAATGCCGATCCCCGCCTCGGTGGCGTCGGCAACATGGTCAACTGCGGCGCCGCGATGTACGCCTCCCCGGTCGGCATCGTCAATGCCGCCGACCCCGTCGCCGCCTACCGCGAGGCCGCAGAGGTCTTCGCCGCCCATCAGGTCAGTTACGGACTCGAGGCCGCCGCGGTCATGGCGGCCTGCGTCGCCGAGGCCTTCCGGCCCGGAGCGTCTGCTGCCTCGGTGGTGGCCACCGCGCAGGCGTTGGCGAAGGAGGGCACCGCCCACGCCATCGCTGCGGTGCTCGAGGTCGCCCGCGAGCACCGATCGTGGCGCACCGCGATCCAGCCGCTGCGCAACGCGATGCGCCCCTTCGACGGCAGCGCCGAGGACGGCCGCGGCGATCGTGGCAATCGCACCGATGACTGGGCGCCCAGTCGGCTCAAGGCCATCGAGGAAGTACCCATCGCACTCGCCATGGTGCTCATCGCCGACGGGGACTTCGAGCAGGCGATCTTCGGCGCCGCCAACTACGGGCGCGACAACGATTCGATCGCCAGCATGTGCGGTGCCATCTGCGGCGCGTTGCACGGCGATGCGGTGATCCGCCCCGAGTGGATCGCCACGGTCAATGCGCAGAACCGGATGGATCTCGATCCCGTGGCGCAGGGGCTCACCGCGCTCACGCGGACACTCCAGTCACGGCAGGTCCGAGAGGCAGAGGCACGCGCCGCCGCCTTCGCAGCGATGGCCTAACGGCCGAAAGGGAAGGGAGCAGACCATGGAAATCCCCCACGACTACGCGGAGCGCGTTTATGCCGGGGTCCTCGGCAAGATCATCGGGGTCTATCTCGGCCGCCCGATCGAGGGATGGAGCTACGAGGAGATCACCCAGCGTTTCGGCGAGATGGATCGCTACGTGCACAAACACGTTGGCATGCCGCTCGTCGTCACCGATGACGACATCTCCGGCACCTTCACCTTCCTGCGCGCGATGCCCGACCGCGGCAACTCGCTCCGGCTCACCCCGAAGCAGATCGGTCAGAGCTGGCTCAACTACCTGATCGAGGAGAAGACGATCCTCTGGTGGGGCGGCATCGGCAACTCCACCGAGCACACCGCCTACGTGCGCCTCAAGGACGGCGTCCCCGCCCCGATGAGCGGCTCCGAGAAACTCAACGGCAAGCTCATCGCCGAGCAGATCGGGGCGCAGATCTTCATCGACGGCTGGGGCATGATCTTCCCGAATGACCCCGAGCAGGCGGTCGATTTCGCGCGCCGTGCCGGCAGCGTCAGCCACGACGGCGAGGCGATCTACGGGGCGCAGGTCGTCGCGGCGATGGAGGCCGCAGCCTTCGGCGAATCCGACCTCAACACCCTGCTCGACACCGCCGTCCGCTTCATCCCGCGCTCGTCGGTCATCTACCGCCTCATCCACGACATCCGCGAATGGCACGCCAAGGAGAAGGACTGGCGCAAGACCCGCAAGAAGATCGTCGCCACCTACGGCTACGACAAGTACGGCGGCAACTGCCACATGGTGCCGAACCACGCGCTGATCATCCACTCCCTGCTCCACGGCGACGACGACTTCTCGAAGAGCCAACTCATTGTCAATACCGCCGGCTGGGACACCGATTGCAACGCCGGCAACGTCGGCTGCATCATGGGGATCAAGAACGGCCTCGCCGGCATCGATCGCATGCGCTACGACTGGCGCGGCCCGGTGGCAGATCGCATGTACCTCGCCTCGGGTGAGGGCGGCCGTGCCATCACCGATGCCGTCACCGAGACCTACCACGTCGTCAACATCGCCCATGCCATCGCCAAGCAACCTGCGGCCGCACCGAAGGGGGGAGCCCGCTTCCACTTCTCGCTGCCCGGGTCGGTGCAGGGGTTCGAGGCATCCGGCAAGGGCGCCTCGGTGCGCAACGCCTACCTCCCCGGCAGCCGTGAGACGCGCGCTCTCGCCATCACCTCTGCTGGCAAGGCTCGCGCCCTCACCCCCACCTTCGTGCCGGAAGAAGCGATCCACATGAAGGGCTACACGCTGCTCGCCTGCCCGACCCTGTACTCGGGGCAGAAGATCACCGCTCGGGTGGTCGCCGATCCGAAGAACACCCGCAAGACCACCGTCACCCTGATGCTGCAGGTCTACGACGGGAACGACCAGCTCACCGACATTGCCGGGCCGAGCGCCGTGCTCGAGGCCGGAGGCGCCAAATCCTTCAGCTGGGTCGTGCCGAATACCAAGGGGTTGGCAATCGCGGCGGTCGGGGTCGACGTGAAGGGGACCGGCAAGGTCTTTCTCGACCACCTCGGCTGGAGCGGGGCACCGAAGGTGCTGCTCGAGCGGCCGAAGTCCTCCAAGCCGGTCGCGGCACGCTCGTCCGGCGAGGCGTGGCGGACGCCGCCGATCGCGATGTGGCGCCGCGCCTGGCTCGATGGCGTTGATCAGTGGGAGTGGCGCTGGCCGCAGGCGTACCGCATCGTGCAGAACGACGGCACCGGAATCATCTCCCAGGGCACCTCGGAGTGGGAGGACTACCGCGTCTCCGCCACCATCGAGGTGCCGCTGGCGACCGAGGCTGGTGTGGCCGCCCGTGTCGGCGGGCAGAAGCGCTGGTACGCGCTGCTCCTCTGCAACGACGGCAAGGCCCGCCTCGTGCGCGAGATGGACGGTCGCAAAACGTTGGCAGAGGTTTCGGTGAAGTGGTCGTTCGATCGCGAGCACCACGTGGAGTTGGTGGTGAAGGGCGACACCCTTGTCGGCTATCTCGATGGCCGCAAGATCCTCACCGCCACCGATCGCGGTCTTCGGGGCGGCGGAGTCGGACTGGTGGTGACCAGCGGCTGCCTCATCTGCGAAGCGGTGGCGGTGGCACCGGAGAAGTAGTCGATCCGAAATATGAAGCGACCGGTGCCCATGGGCGCCGGTCGCTTTGTCACTGTTGCGAATCCTGACGAACGGTGCCGTTTAGCGCAGTGGCTTCACCGCGCGCACAAACCCACTGATCAGCCGGCCGCCACTCGCCTCGAATCGACCATAGGCGGTCTCGTCCCACGGCTTCTCGGTCGCGACCCCGTCGCCGCCGCAGCAATTGCCGCTGCTCACGCTCGCCGCCAGCTCACGCGGATCGTAGACGCGCGTCGTCTCGATCGCGATCTGCTCGAACCCGGCGTCGCGCAGCAGCCCGATGTACTCCTGCTCCTCCAGCGCACCGGCCACGCAGCCGATCCATGCCTCCATGTCGCTGCGCAGGTCATCCGGCAGAACCCCCTGCGACACGACATCGGACACCGCGAAGCGACCGCCCGGCTTCAGCACGCGGAACGCCTCGCGGATCACCGGCGCCTTGTCCGCCGCGAGATTGATCACGCAGTTGGAGATGATCACATCCACCGTGTTGTCCGGCAGCGGAATGTCCTCGATCCGACCCTTGAGGAAGGTCACGTTCTCGGCACCGGCCTCGCGCTTGTTCTTCTCCGCCAACTCCAGCATCTCATCGGTCATGTCCAGCCCGTAGGCGTGACCGGTCGGCCCCACCCGGCGTGCCGAGAGCAGCACGTCGATGCCGCCGCCCGAGCCGAGATCGAGCACGACCTCCCCCGGATGCAGACTCGCCAATGCGACCGGATTGCCGCACCCGAGTGATGCGAGCACCGCCGCCTCCGGAAGTTCCGATTCCTCACCGGCGGAGTAGAGGAGGGAGGTCACCGGATCGAGATCCGCGCCCGCCTTGGCGCCGCCGCAGCAGGAATTGCTCGAGTTGAGCACGATCTTCGCGCGGTCCGCGTACTTCTCCCGGACGGTCTCGGTGATGGATGACTGAGCCATGGATGACAACCTCTTTCGCTGATCAGACGGAACGCGTGCGCGCGGATGCGACGCGTGGTGGGGGAGCGGCGGTCGCCGGGGCACCGAGTCGCCCCAGCACCTCCTGCACCGCCGCGATGCCGGTGCGATCGAGGGCGTAGTACATCCACACCCCTTGCCGCGTCGCGATCACCAACCCCGATTGCGTCAACGCCTTCATGTGGTGGGAGACCGTCGGCTGCGACAACCCGACATGGTCGACCACATCGCACGCGCAGAGCGGGGCGTGCTGCGCCGCCAACAGCCGCACGATCCGCAATCGCGTCGGGTCGGCCAGGGCACGCAACACCTGAACCACCTGTTCCTCCCGCGACGCGGTGAGCGCGACGGGCGGCTCGGCGGTGGTGCAGCACTCGGTTGGTCGGGTCTTCGCTGGCATCGTTCACCTCATGCACAAGCGTACGCAAGAGATAGATAGATGTCAATCTCATCGATGACCACCTATGCCATCAGCCGACGCCCTCGCGGGAACAGTCCGGTGATCTCCCCCGAGGCACCAGCCAAATGCCGTTGCTGCGGCGCGTTTTCGGCTACACTTCCCACGCGGTGACGCCCAGCGCACCGTGGCGTGCACGTCTGTGCGCGAGGACATTTCAGGAGGAACCCAATTTGGCGAAGAAGCCCCAATACCGGAAGCCGATCAAGCCCGCCACCCCCGCCCCGGGTGAGGCGGTGGAGGAGCGCCCGCGACGCACCAATCCCGATGCCATCACCGTGGACGGGAAGATCGTGGATGCTCTCCCCAACGCGATGTTCACGGTTGAGCTCGAGAACGGCCACAAGGTCCTCAGCCACCTGGCCGGGAAGATGCGCACCAACTACATCCGCGTTCTGCCCGGCGATCGCGTGACGGTGGAGCTCTCGCCCTACGATCTCACCCGTGGCCGGATCACCTACCGCCACCGCTAGAACGACGGCGGCCATCCCAACACGATCTCAGGCGCGGCTCCGGTCGCGCCTTTGCGTTGCCCGGCGGGACTTTGGTCCCGTGCATGAATCCGCGGCGGCACCCTCGGCGTAGACCATCACAGACGAGCCGAACACCCTCCCGTTCCGGCCCGTCGCACAAGAGAGAGACTGAACTCCTCCCTCCCATAACCTCCCGCACGAACCCGGCCTGCTGGCCGGGTTCGTGTTTTCCCCCGCAGGGGATGCCCCTGGATGCCGATGAGGACCAAGGTCCCGCCCCTCGGCAAACCATCCGAAATGCATCGGCGTAGATCAGGACAAGCAAGGATCGATTCCCTCCCTCCCGATCCCGGCTCCGAAGCACCTCACTCCCTCCGCACCGAACCCGGCCCCAACGGCCGGGTTCCGTGTTTCCCCCCGGATGCCGCGGCGCTATGCTCGTCTGCGAGGAGCCACGCCATGGACGTCACCGGCATCGGCCACGCCTGCATCGACACCATCGGCCTCGTGCCCCACCTCCCCGCGTTGGATGAGGTGCTGGTGATGGATGCCACCACCCGCCAAGGCGGCGGACCGGTGGCGCAGGCGCTCGTCACCCTGCAGCGCCTCGGCAAGAAAACCGCTTTCCATGCCCGCCTCGGTGATGACACCATCGCGCAGGAGATTCGCACCGGCCTTGAGGCTGAGGGCGTCGATTGCACCCACCTGCTGCGCGATCCCGGCCACGTCAGCAACACCAGCATCATCCTCGTCGACCGTGCCACCGGGAAGCGCTCCATCTGTGCCCACCGCGGGGACTACCATCCCATCGCCCCTGCCGATCTCGATCTCGACGCCCTCTGCGCCGCCCCCATCCTCCACCTCGATGGTCACGCCCCCGAGGCCGCCCTCCACGCCGCCCGCGAGGCGCGCTGCCGGGGCCGCATCGTCAGCATGGATGCCGGCCATGCCCGCGACGATCTCATCCCGCTCGCTGCCGCAGCCACCCTGCTCATCGCCTCGGAGAAGTTCGCGATGTTCGCCACCGGGACCGGGGACGAGACCGCATGGGGACCTACCCTGCGCGCGATGGGCCCCTCCACCGTCGTCGTCACCCGTGGTGAGCGCGGCAGCCTGACCTGGACCGCCGATGACCACTTCGTCACCCCGGCCTTCCCTGTGGACGTCGTCGACACCACCGGCGCCGGGGACGTCTTCCACGGTGGCTACCTTTACGCCGTGCTTGAAGGGCGATCCCCGCGCGAGTGCGCCACCATCGCCTCCGCGGTCGCTGCGATGAAGTGCCGATCGCTTGGCGGCCGGGCGGGCATCCCCATGCTTCCTGCGCTCAGTCGCTTCCTCGGCGATCACGGATTCACTCTCGAGCGCCCGCCATGCGGGGATTTCTGCGGTGACGAGTGATGTTCGTGCGCCCACCGGTACCAAAGTACCTGTCCGATGAATCCGACCGGACACCCTTTGCGTAGACCAGGACAAGCAAGGATCGAAACCCTCCCTCCCGATCCCGGCTCTCGGAAGAACCTGATTCCCCACATCTCCCCCCCCCAAGCAGCGACCCGGCCGAAAGGCCGGGTCGGTGTTTGTGCGAGATCCGCTAGACCGCTCACGTGGGGTCGTCAACCGGATAGCTGTCACCCGCCACCGACGGCCAGCGCACCGAGATCACCACCGTCGGCCCATCTGGTTCCCACCAGTGCGGCACGTTCGGAGCCCATTGGCAGAAATCCCCCTCCCGCTCCAACCACACCTCGCGATCAGGGAACCGCAGATGAAACCTCCCGCGCACCAAGATGCAGAGTGTGGTCGCGCTGTGATTCGCGCCCCAACCGTCCCGATGCTCGCCGCCCGCGTAGGCACTCCACTTCACCTCGACGTCGCCGGTCATGCGACCGCTCGCCTCGTCCATGAAATGCCCGACGAACCATCCCAGTCGCGTGTCGTCGCCGGCGTTGCCGGTCACCACCTCATGCATCAACAAGTCCTCACCATAAAGCAGCTCGACGCGTTGACCAGACGTTGCCACTCATCCGATACTCCAGATTCGTCCAGCGAGTCACTCAGCCCATGCGGAATCGAGGCATCATGCGATTCATCAACGCGGCAACCGCGTCCATCGTGATCGCCGCCGGCATCACCACCACCATCGTCGCCTCCGCCCAATCGACGGCGGAGATCATCGAGACGAGCACCCTCCCGACCATTCTCCTGAGTGATCTCCTGAATGAAACCCTCGGTCCTGGCACCGTCGCCGATGGCCGCGGCATCCCGCTCGGCGGCATCGGCAGCGATCTCTTCCACAACCGCGCCAGCGACGCCCCCAACGAGTTCTGGATGATGGCCGATCGCGGCCCGAACGTCACCCTCGAAAACGGCGACACCGAGCAACTCACCTTCCCCCTGCCGGAATACACCCCGATCATCGTGCACCTCAAAGCCGAGGACGGCACGTTGACCCTCCTCGACGCGGTCGCCATCCACGGCGCTTCCGGCGAGGGGATCACCGGGTTCTCCAACAACCCCGATCGCGACCCGGTGCCCTACACCTACCTCGCCGAGTCCACCCTGCCCTACAACGTCAACGGGATGGACACCGAGGGCTTGGTCCGCATGCCCGATGGCACCTTCCGTGTCACCGACGAATACGCCCCCTCCATCGCCAAGGTCGCGGCCGATGGTGAAGTCCTCGTCCGCTGGGTCCCCAAAGGCTGGACGCTTTCCGGCACCGACTACCCCGTCGAGCAAACCCTTCCCGAAGTCCTCCTCAATCGCCGCAACAACCGCGGCTGGGAGAGCCTCGGCGTCACCCCCGACGGCTCGCTCCTCTTCACGAGCATCGAGGCCCCGCTCGCCAACCCGGACACCGACACCGCGAAGGCATCCCGCAACGGCCGCATCTTCGCGGTGAATCCGGAGACCGGCGTCCCCTCGGCCGAGTACGTCTACGTCTATGAGGACGGCCCGACCTTCGACGCCACCGGAGAGATTGCGCAGGCCGATCTCAAGGTCACCGCCGTCAACCCGCTCGATGCCGACACGCTGCTGGTGGTCGAGCGCAGTGATGCGGTGGCGAAGCTCTTCCTCGTCGAACTCGGCAGTGCCACGGACATCCTCGGCACCGCATGGGATCAATTGGCGACCAGTCCCACCCTTGAGCAGACCACCGACCTCGCCGCAGCGGAGATCATTCCAGCGGAGAAGACCCTGCTCCTCGAATTCAACAGCCTCGGCGAGATGCCAGCCAAGATCGAGGGCATGACCGTCATCGATCCGACGACGATCGCCGTTGCCAACGACAACGACTTCGACATCACCGATCAGACGTCATTCGACGCGGACGGGCAGTTCCAGGGCACTGGTCGCGTCACGGAAGTGATCGAGATCCGCCTGCCGGAGCCGCTCACGATCCCCTAACGGCGTCGGACCTCAGCCCCCGGTCTCAAACCGCTGCCGGGCCGCCCGGATCTCGTCCCACGCCTCGGCGGCGGTGTGCCAACCCTCGACGTTCGTGTTCCCCGGCTCCAGCCACTTGTAGGTCTCGAAGAAGGTCTCGATCTCCTTCGCCCAGTGCTCGCCGAGGTCGGACAACTCCGTCACGTGGGCATAGCGGGGATCTCCCACTGGCACCGCCACAATCTTGAAATCCGCCCCCTTCTCGTCGTGCATGTCCAAGCCGCCCACCGGGCGCGCCGGCACGATGCACCCCGGGAACGTCGGCTCCTGCACCAGCACCAGGATGTCCAGCGGGTCGCCATCCCCCGCCAAGGTGTCCGGGATGAACCCGTAGTCGGCCGGGTAGTGGACCGAGGAGTAGAGCACCCGGTCGAGCATGATTCGCCCAGATTCCGGGTCGAATTCGTACTTATTTCGGCTCCCGCGCGGGATTTCGATGAATGCCAGCACCTCGTTGCCCTGCAGGCCAGCCATGTCGGTCTCCTCGTCTCAGCGGAAGTGGCTCTCAGCGGCGGAGCATAGCACCGTTCAGACTACCCCCACCTCCGCGCGTTGGCACGAATCTCGCATAGTCAGGAATATGTGCCGCACGGCGTGACCTCTCCGGCGGGGTCGAGCAGGGGGCCGATGCCAAGGTTTTGCACGGTGGGACGTGCAGTGATACCGTATCCGACGGGGAACCGAGCCGCAGCACCTGCTGCGGCGCGACATGGGAAGGTGAGAGAGGAACATGGCAACGAAGCGTGATGACCTCGACAGTATTGTCGAAACAATGAGTTTCCTGAGCGACCGCAATCGTTTGCGGATCATCTCGCTGCTCTCCGGCGGCGAGGTCTGCGTCAACGACATCATGAACACGCTCGGTCTTCCGCAGCCGCTGGTCTCGTACCACCTGCGCAAGCTGCGCGAGTCCGGACTTGTCAGCAACCGACGCGATCGTCAGTGGATCTTCTACTCCCTCGACGAGGACGCGTGGGGCAAGGCTGCCAAGCCGGTTGCTGCGCTCTTCGAATCGCCGGAGAAGCTGCTCGGTCAGCGCAAGAAGGCCGCGAAGGCTCGCCGCTAACCACGGCGCTTCTTTTTTCTGGTGAAACTGTGAGAACCCCTGTGCCCGGCATGCGACGCTGGGCACAGGGGTTCTCGTAGACTAGGAGAAGGCACTGCAGTTCACGCAGGCGCTCGTCCACCGTCAACGAGAGGACATCTCCGCGTGACCACCCTGTCCCACGACGCCAAGATCGATCTCCATCTCCACACCCTCGCCAGTGATGGCGCGTGGACGCCCGCCGCCCTCGTCGACCATCTCGCGGCAAACGATTTCAAAGTCGTCGCCGTCTGTGATCACGACACTCAGCGCAGCGTGCCCGAAGTGACCCGCCGTGCCGCTCGTCGTGGCATCACCGTCATCCCCGGTGTGGAGGTCACCTCCCGCTGGAACGGCCGCCAATGGCACATCCTTGTCTACGGCATCTCCCCCGACGACGCCCGGCCCGAGTCCCGCGCCTTCCGTTCCGTGCTCGCCGATCTCGATGCGCGCCTGATGGAGGTCGCCGAGGACTCCCGCCGCAAGATCGAGGCATCTGGCCGCCCGCTTCCCAGCCTCGAGGAGATCAACGCCGGCCGTCCGCTCTGGCCCTACCACGTGCTCTGCTCCGCCATCCGCGAGGGCCACGCCGTGAACCTCAAGACCGCCGCCGAGTTGGTCACCGAGGTCGGGGGCACCTTCACCGCCGACGAACCGCTCGAGCGCGTCGTCGAGGCCGCGCAGCAGGCAGGTGGTATCGCCGTCATGGCCCACCCCGGCCGCGCCGACGCGGTCGGCATCATGACCGAGGAGGACCTCGCCAAGATGTTCGCCGAGGGCATCCGTCTCGACGGCCTCGAAGCCCACTACCGCTCCCACTCCGAGGAGCAGACCGCCGCCTTCCGTGCGCTCGCCCGCCAGCACGACATGCTCATCTCGTGCGGCAGCGACAGCCACGCCCCGCGTCACCCGGTCGACCCCCACCCATGGCGCGCCGACTGGGCCCGTGATCTGCTCGACCGCTTCGCCATCCCCGTCGCCATCGCCCCGGACGAACCCGCAGCGTCCGACGACACGTCCGCCACCTAGGAGGCACCGATGACCCTCGAGATCCTCGCGTTCCCGGCCGGTCC
>JAPOLF010000001.1:0-266 GCA_029977305.1 bacterium
CTTCCGGCAAGACGAATCCGGCGCGTGGAAGGTGATTGCCTCCGCGGTCTTCAGCACCATCGCTGATATCCCCGACGATGTACAATGCATGAACGCGGGTTGATTGCGGTGCGATTGATGAAACGCACCCGGGAGATCGCACCATGAGCACCGCACCTCGTCTCGGCCGTCGCCACCTGCTCCACGCCACCGCCGCAGCGGCCGCCGCGGCGTCGCGTGGCCTCGGGATGCGCGCGCCCACGGCGGCCTCGCTCCCGGCAGACATG
>JAPOLF010000001.1:276-27047 GCA_029977305.1 bacterium
CGCCGATGCCACCTTTACCAACCGGGAAGCCACCGCGGACGAGCTCGTCCACGCCTGGTTCCTTCTCCTCTCCGCTACCGGCGCTGAGACCGGATCCCTCGGCACCACGGCGGAGCAGGATGCCGCCGCCATGGCATTCATCCAGCCCTATCTCGATGCTGCCTTCCAACTCCAGCGCGCCAACGGCGAGCGATACGTCGCCACCACCTATGTCCCGGCCGACATCGACCTCTTCGCCATCGAGGGGCTCATCGAGACACGTCCCACCGAAAACCTCATCGTCGCCCGCTACGGCGTGAGCGCTCCCGGTTCGTCCACCGCCGACACCAACCTCGTCCTCAGCGACGAACTCCGCCCGCGCCTCACGTCCTTCCGCTGGGACGACACCGCGGCGCAGTGGAAAGTCCTCACCCACGCCAACTTCAACGTCCCGATCGCCACCATCTGCGGCGGCGAGCTGCTGGTGCAACCACCGCATCCGGCCGTCCCGACGAGCGAAGAGGACTCCACACTCGGTCTGAACCTCATGCTTGCCCTGCGCGATGCCATCCTTGCCGGCAACCTCACCCCACTCCTCGATCAGCAGACCCAGATTCAGCACGCAAGCGGGATGGGCATCACCACGAGCGCCGAACTGGTCCCCGCGGAATACAAGTACCGCTCGTTCGAGTACAGCGACCTGCTGGTCACCCGCAACGAGGATGTCCTTGCCATCTCCTATCTCGGGAAGCCCGACGGCCTGGTGCTCGGGTTCGAGGCCGTCGATGAATGGCACCCGCGTCTGATCGCCTTCCGACGTCTCGAGGAGGGCCAATGGAGGGTGATTGCCTCGGCAAACTTCGTCAATGTCAAAGCAGTTCCCGCAGGCGTCGAGTGTGTCGCAGCCGGCTAGGTCTCACTCGGTGACAGCCACCGTTGCCCATTCCGCGCACCCCGTGGCACACTAGCGGACGCCTCGGGCGACCAACAGCGCCCAACAGCCACGGAAGGGTCGCATAGCCTGGCCTAGTGCGCGCGACTGGAAATCGCGTAGGCGGTAACACGCCTCGAGGGTTCGAATCCCTCCCCTTCCGCCACACGTGAAGGTCCTACGCCGGCGGCTTCCGACCAGGCGCCTCAGCGGGAGCAAGCGGATCAATCTGATGGGCGGCCCGGAGCCCACTTTCGATCGCACCCTCAACCCAACCAGTCTTGAAACTGGTGAAGTCACCAGCGAAGTGCAGCCGACCTTCTGGGCGCGTCCACTCATTGATCATCCAACCCGCCCCGGGTGGCACGATGCCCCATGAGCCCTTAATCCACGGCTGATCCACCCAGTCGAAACTCTGGGTGTGGATGACCTCGCCGAGCATACCGGGCATGTCAGCTTCAAAGAGGTCGAGCATCTCTCGCTCGCGGGTGGCTGCCGGCATCGCGCGGTAGGCAGCGGCATTGGGTCCGTTCAAGTAGAAGAATGCGTTGCCGTGGCCTCCCGGCTCGTTGCCAGTGATGTCGATCAAGCGCTCCCACGGGCGGTCGCTGCCGGCCATCGGCCAGCCGTGCGCTCCTTTGGTCAGCCAGACCGGCGAGCGCGTCTCCACCACCAACTTGATTGCCGTGCCCCAAGCCATCGACTCGATCATGCGCTTCTTGCCCGCTGACCACGCTGGTCGGACTTCAACCTCTGGCAGCACCGAAAACGGGATCGTGGAAACCACCGCATCGCCGGTGAACTCGCGGCCATTCCGGGTGACGACCCGGACCTTCGGCCCGGTTTGGTCAATCAGGACGACTGGAGCATCGAGAACTACCCGCTCGCCGAGTTCCCCCGCCATCGCCTCAGGCAGGCGTTGGTTCCCCCCAGCGATGCGGAACAGCGTCTGTTCGCCGAAGTGGTAGGCGAGATCGGCTTGGATCATCAAGGCCGGAGCGTCGATGAAGCGGCCGCCATGGGCACTGAGCAGTTTGAAGAACATCTCCGAACCCCCGGCGCGGCGGATCAAATCGCCGAGCGTGAGCGGGTCGAGACGCCTGAGCGTTTCCGGATCGGGCCAATCGTTCGCAATCACTGATTCGTGGTCAAGGTCGCTCAGCATCAAGTAGCGACTCAGGGTGGTGGCGATGGTCAGATTCCGCTCGCGCTGGGGAAGATCCCACGGCCATGCCCCGAGATTCGCGCCGTCACCGTACATGCCGTCGACGAGATAGCGCGTGAGGCCGTCGTTCATGCTGATGATCGGCAAGTCGAACCGCAGCACATACTGCAGCAGTTGCGCCATGTTCGCGCGGAAGTGACCTCCGCCTGCCTCGGAGAACTGTCCCGCTGTCAGCGGGATGGAGTACAGTCGCCCACCCACCCGATTCTGGTACTCGATGACCGTCACTTCGTGGCCGCGGCGATGCAGGGCGAGCGCGGCCGTGAGACCGGCCATCCCCGCACCGAGCACCAACACCTGAGACGGGGAATCGGCAGAGCCGGGTGTCTCGGGCTCCGCCATCGCTTGCACCCGGCCAAGTGGCGAACTCGGGAGGCCGCTGCCCGATGCGCCAGCGCGCAACGCGCGACGAGGCATGGCACCCGAGCGGCTGGTCGTCACGATCGACTCCCCCTCTGCGAGCGATCGGCGAGGCCTCCGACGCCCTCGTCCGACAATCGCTGACTCGTCGCCCCATCGTATCGCATGGTGGTCCGGCGCCCACACAGCGCGGAATGATGAAGCGCTTCACTGGCAAATCCGGCATTCCCCCGGAGACTTCAATAACGAGGACAGGCCTTACGTTGCTTGAGTCTGGAGCATCCGCGCGATCTCCTCCGCCGTCGGCATGCTCGGCTGCGCCCCGGCCTTCGTCGCCGCCAATGACCCGGCGACCACCCCGGCCCGCGCTGCCTCCTGAACCGACTGCCCCGCCGCCAACCGCGCCGCGACCGCTCCACAAAACGCGTCACCCGCGCCCGTCGTGTCCACCACGGTCACCTTTGGCGCAGGCAACGTCGCTCCACCCTCAGGCGTCAACACCACCGCCCCTGCCGCCCCCAAGGTGATCGCAATTGCCGCCGGCCCCATCGCCGCCAACCCCGCAGCAGCCGCCATCGCGTTCTCCGGACCAACCTCGTACCCGAGGAGATCCGACGCCTCCGTCTCGTTGACGATCAACACATCGATCACCGGCAAGTGCACCCGTGCCCCCACCGCTTCCGGCGTCGCGTTGACCACCACCGTCGCCCCGTGCGCCTTCGCCGCTGCGAACAGCGCCACCCGCGCCGCCTCCGGCAACTCCAGCGTTGCCAGCACCACCCGCGGCCGCACCTGCTCACCGGCCGCACGCGCCGCCTCGGCCGTCACCGTCGCCGTCGCCCCCGGGATATAGGCGATCCGATTCTGCCCGCTCTCCTCCTCAACGGTGATCAGCGCCACCCCCGACGCCACTCCGGCCGCCACGGCCACCGATCCCGTCTCGATCCCGTCCTTCCGCAAGTCGGCCAGCCGCTGCGCCCCAAAGTCGTCATCCCCCACCGCCCCGAGCATCACGGTGGCCCCGCCAGACCGTGCGCACGACACCGCCTGATTCGCGCCCTTGCCCCCGCCGAAGATGGCGAAACTCGATCCTGTGACCGTCTCGCCGGCCTCCGGCGCGCGGCGCACCCGTCCCACGAGATCCGTGTTGATCGTCCCCGCGACCAACACCGTCCCTGCTTTGCTCATCGTTCGCCTCCGATGCTTCGATGCCGACGATCAACCCTTCGTGCGCCGCAGCATACCGCCGAGCACCCGCTTCCGAAGGTCGTGCCACGCCGAGAGCACATCCGCCCGCGCCTCCGGTTCCACCGGCCGCCCGGCGAACGCCTCCTCCGCGTAGCGATCCGCCACCACGCTCGCCGCGCGCCCGGTCCCCGGCACCCGTGCCCCGAGTTCTTGCGCGAACTCCCCCGGCGTCTGCGTCGCCTGTGTCGACAACCCGGTCAGCGCCGCCGCCCCCGTCATCCGCGTGAAGAACCCGGCCATCGGCGGTAATCCCCGCAGTCGCCAGTTCCACGCCACGACCCCGACGATCGTCGCCAGCAATCCCGCCAGCAATGCCATCACCGCCGCAATTCCGAACATGCGCCCAGGCTGATTGAGCATCCCGCCGAGATCGGGCGGCGGCGGCAACGTGATGCCTCCCGCAGCGGGCGGCGTCGGCGTGCCCGCACCGGGTGTCGCGACAGCGGTTGGTTCCGGGGCAGGCGTCGGGGTCGTCGGCACCGCCGTCGCGACCTCACCGTAGGCGATCGACTCTTGGCTCGCCGTCGGCTCGAAGGGAATCCACCCATACCCCGGGAAGTACGCCTCAACCCACAAGTGGGCGTTCTTCTGGCGGTACAGATATCCCTGAGCCTCCGCGTCCCACGGGGCCGGGTAATACCCGCCAACCACGCGTGCCGGAATCCCCTGCGAGCGCAGCATCACCGCCATCGCGCTCGCGTAGTACTCGCAGTACCCCTCGCGGCTGTCGAACACCACGTAATCCACCACGTCCTGATCGCGTGGCGGCGCGGCAATGTCCTCGTTGTAGGTGATGGTCGAGCGCAGGAATTCCTGGATCGCGATCGCCTCATCGTAGGGGTTCGTCGCGTCCTCGCTGAGCCGTCCCGCCAGATCCCGCGTCCGCTGCGTCACGCTCTCCGGCAGCTGCAGGTACCGCGACGTCACCCACTCCGGATACGCCGTTCCCGCCTCGCGCAATTGATCCGCCGTTGCCCGGCTTGCCAATCCGGTCACTGAGTACCGCCGATCCTCCGGCAATCCCCCGCTCGCGAACACCGCCTCGACATCGTCATAGACCGGGATCTGTCCGCTCACGATCAGTTGGTCGACCTCGCCGTCCGGCGTGATCGTCCAGGACACATCGAGGAACCGACTCCGCAGTTCCTCCACCGAGTCGTTGATCGCGGCGTTCATCGCCGGGTCGATCGCCAGCGGCCGCTCCCCGATGCTCGCCGGATCGAATCGCGTGGTCAGCAGCAACTGCGCGAACTGCTGCAGGTCGATCGGCACCGCCGCCGCGCCCGCCCCGAGGTTGTACACCTCGTTGTCCAACTGCCGCCAAGCCAACTGCACGCTCGTTCGCACGTCATCCGATGTCAGATAGGTATCCCGGGTGAAGAGTTGATTCCCGGCGTCGGTCAACATCTCGATTTCGGCCTGCGTCTGCTGCGTCCCCTGATACGGCGAGAGGTGCACTGCCTGGCCGCGCGCGAACGTCATCTGTGGGCTGAATTCCTGCCCTGCGTCGTTCACGCTGTCGAATGTCCGCTCCGTCGAACTGTCCCAGCCATGCCCGGTGTACTCGTCGTACCGTCGCCCGATCAGATAGTCCGGTGGCGCGCTTCCCTCCACCGGACGCACCACCATCACCGGTTCATCGGTCAGGTTGAGTTCACCGCCAAGCTGGAAGTTGTCCCGAAAATCCGAGTAGCTCCCGCCACCACCGAGGGAGCTCGGGCCACCCAGTTTCTCGACCAGCGACTGCACCTGCTCCTGCACCGCGCCGAACGGCTGCTCCAAGCGCGACCATGCCGAGCCTAATCCCTCGCGAGCAGAGTAGGGGACAGTCCAGCCAATCACCGCCGCCAGCAGCGCGATCAACGCCCCAGCCATCAAGAACCGCCGCGACACCCGTCTGGGAGCACTCAGTCCCGACTGCGCCCACACCTGCTGACGCCGAAAAGCATGGAAACGTGCTGCCATCACACAGGCGGCGATCACGAACACCGCCAACGGCAACGCGTCCCGTTCAGCGAACCGCCCCAGACTGACCACCGTCACCGCGCCAGGCAGCAGCAACGCTACCACCAGCCATCCATACCGGTACAGCGTCCACCCTGAGGTGTATGCCACCAGCCATGCCATCAACCCGATCATCACCCCGGCAACGATCTGGTCACCGCCGATGATCACGCCACTGCGTTGTTGAAACGCGTCGGTCAGGGCCAACCCGACATAGTTCAGCCGCTCGACCCGAGACCCCGACACAGCGGTCAGCCCTTCGGCCACCACGCTCACCGCTCCGATAATCCCGACCATGAATGCCGCGAGGTGCGCCAGCAAGTCCGTCGTCCGGACCTTCGCCAGCACCAGTCCGAAGATCATCCCCGCAAGCGCGAGCGTCACCAAACCACCCACGCCCGGCGCATCAGGGATCCGCGCCATCGCGACGCCGGTCGTCACCACCACCACGGCGTGCGCGATGAGCACGCTCCAGCCTTCCGCAGGATGGGGGATCGCGAGGCGGAATCGACGCGGCGTCGACGCGGCGGGACTCGTGGACAGGATCGACATGCTCAGATAGTACCCCGCACCAGCGGGCGATTCCCACCGTGCCTAGCGCAAGCGCGACCGCTGCGGTCCCGCCATCACCGATCCCAGCGCCGCCACCATCGGTTGCCCGTAGGCCACCGTCGCAACCGGGATCCCGGCAATCACCAAGCGATGCTTCGTGTCCGCCGCCGACGGAGCCGGCGCGAACGTCGATGCCTCGATCAGCACCACCGATGCCGACGACCGCCGCTCCCGCAATTCCGCCAACGCCCCGACCCACTGCTGCCCGGTCGATGGCGTGACCACCACCAACCCCTCTTGCCGCGTGAACCGCGACGCCTCCGCCAGCAACACCTCGCCGACGGGGAGCGTGCCGTCAGCACTCACCACGGCAAGCATCTCAAGCACTTTGGTCAACTGGCGATCCCCACGCTCCGGCGGCAGGGTTTGCAGGGTCTTCCCGGTGGCGATCAGTCCCACGCTGCGCCCCTCCCCGAGAAAATGCCGAGCCAGCGATGCCACCGCCGTGACCGCCACCTCGACCGAAGAATCGAGCCACGCCTCGACCGGCCACGCACCCTGCGCATCGGGCTGCATCGCCAACGGGTGGTCCGCTGTCCGGTGCACCGTTGCCTCGAGATCGAGCACCAACCACACATCCGCGGTCTGGTCCTGATCGAATTCCTTCACGATCAAGCGACCGCGCCGCGCCGTCTGGCTCCAGGAAATGCGATTCGTCGGGTCCCCCGGGGCGTAATCCCGGATCCCCGAGACGTTCGGCGTCACCACCATCGACTTCCGGTCCACCGTCGCCCCGCCGTCCAGCAGCGCCCTCGGGCTCGCCGCCCGCAACAGCGTCACCATTGCCGGGTAGATCACCACCTCGCGCCAATCCTCCACCCGCTGCGAGGCCGGGAACAGCCCCAGCGGATCGCCCGAGCGGAGCGTCACCGGCCCGAGATGAAACCGCCCCCGCCGTGAGCACAGGGTGGTCACCTCCCACGTCTGAGTCGCGTGCCGTCCGAGGTTCACCACCCGCCCCGGATCGTGTTCTGGCAGCTCGGAGTGGTCGACCACCTCCACCCACAGCTTGCCCAGCATGCTCCGATTGGAGATGCGCAGCTGCTCATGGAACGCCTGTCCGACCTGCCCCCGCGTCGCGAGCACCGATCGGTTCAGGCCAACCCCGCGCAAGGACAACCGGCTCCAGACGAACGACCCGACCAGCACCGCACCAAGCGCCAGAGCCAGCGTGTCGAGGACCGCCCACTGCAACACCTGCCCGAACACGAGCACCAGCAGCAGGAGCAACAAAAACTTGACGGCATTCATCGAGGCATCCCAGCGGCGAACCGCCCCGGCATCATCGACGTGCGGCCGGCTGCGCACCCGGGACCGGCACCCGGTTCAGGATCTCCGCGATCACCGCCCGGCTGTCGAGTTGCTGCACCCGCGCCGTCGGGTTCACGATCACGCGGTGCGCCAGTGTCACCTCGGCCAACGCCTTCACGTCGTCCGGGATCACATAGTCCCGCCCCTTGATCGCTGCCCACGCCCGAGCCGTGTTGTACAGCGCGAGACTCCCGCGCGGACTCGCCCCGAGGTACACCGCCTCATGCTGTCGCGTCGCCTCGGTCAGCGAGACGATGTACTCGCTGATGGCCGGTGCCACATGCACCTCGCGCACCGCCTGCTGCGCCGCGATCAAGTCGCTCTGCCCGATCACCTGCGTCAAATCCTGCAAGGGATGTCCGTGATGCTGGCGCTGCAGCAACTCCAGCTCGTTCGCCCGTCCCGGGTACCCGAGACTCAGCCGAATCAGGAACCGATCCAACTGCGCCTCCGGCAGCGGGAACGTCCCCTCGTACTCGATCGGGTTCTCCGTCGCCAACACGATGAACGGATCGGGGAGGGGATGGCTCACGCCGTCGACCGTCACCTGTCCCTCTTCCATCGCCTCGAGCAACGCGGCTTGCGTCTTAGGGGTCGCTCGATTGATCTCATCCGCCAACACCAACTGGCTGATGATCGGTCCCGGCCGGAACTCGAACCGCGACGTCACCTGATCGAAGACATTGACCCCGGTCACATCACTCGGCAACAGGTCAGGCGTGAACTGGATCCGCTTGAACCCCAGACCGAGCGTCTTCGCCACGGCCTTCGCCATCACCGTCTTCCCGACGCCGGGCACATCCTCGACCAGCACATGGCCGCGGCACAGCACCGCCGTCAGCACCAGCAGCACTTCACGCTGCTTCCCGACGATCACGCGCTCGACGTTCTCCGTCGCCCGCTGCGCCACCTGTTGGACGACGAGAGGATCCATGCCGAGCGCTGCTCCCATGCTTGACCGACCGTACACCGGAGTATAGCCCCCACCCATGGTCCGACACGGTGCGACCTATACTTCGACCACGACCCGCCCCGCCCATCGGAGCCCCGCATGTCCACCAACGATTCCCCCCAGCACGAGAAACCCACCCTGCTGCTGATCGATGGCTTCGGTCTCATCTTCCGCGCCTACCACGCGATCAAGAACGGCTTCACCACCAGCAAGGGTGAGCAGGTGAATGCGGTCTACGGCTTCGCCTCCATGCTGCTCGACGTCCTCAAGCGCGAGCAACCCGACTACGCGGTCATCGCCCTCGAAGGCGGCAAGACCAAGCGCGAGGAGAAGTTCGAGGACTACAAGGCCCACCGTGCCCCCGCCCCTGATGACCTCATCCCGCAGATCGATCGCATCAAGCACTTCATCACCGCGATGGGACTGCCGATTGAGGTCCGTGACGGCTTCGAGGCCGACGACGTCATCGGCAGCCTCTCCGCCGATGCCTCCAAGGGCGGCAAACTCCGCACCGTCATCGTCACCGGCGACTCCGACCTCCTCCAACTCGTCGACGACAACGTCTCCGTCGTCCTTCCCGGCGCTCAACGCTTCAACGAGATCCGCATCTTCGACCGGGATGCCGTCATCGCCCGTTACGGGTTCGGCCCCGAACTCGTCCCCGACTACAAGGCGCTCGTCGGCGACACCTCCGACAACATCCCCGGCGTTCCCGGCATCGGCGAGAAAACCGCCAAGGACCTCATCGCCCGCTTCGGCACCGTCGAGGAGATCCTCGCCCACCCCGAGGAGATCACCCCGCCCCGCGCCAAGAACGCCATCGCCGCAAATCACGACATGGCTCGTCTCAGCCTCGAACTCGCCACCATCCACCGCGATCTCGACATCCCCCTCGATCTCAACGCCTGCAAGGTCGGCGACTATGACCGCGAGGCCGTCACCGAACTCTTCCGCGAACTCGAGTTCCGTTCCTTGCTCAGCCGCCTTCCCGAGCCTAAGACCGAGCGTGCCAAGGCTGCACCACCCAAGCCGCACGCCGTCTCCAAGCGCACCATCGTCGAGTCCCCGGCCCAACTCGCCCACCTCATCGACCGCATCACCACCGTTGGCACCGTTGCGGTCGATTGCGAGACGACCTCCCTCGCGTGGATCGACGCCGAGATCGTCGGCATCGCCCTCGCCGTCTCCCCCGTCGAATCTTTCTACATTCCCCTCCGCCACGCGATCGGCGAGAAGGTCCAACTTTCCCCGGAGGACGTCTATTCCGCGCTCGCCCCGGTGCTCGCCGATCCGGCGATCAAACTCATCGCCCACCACGCGAAGTACGACTTCGGCGTGCTCGAGCAAGCCGGCTACGAACCTGCCACCCTCGATTTCGAGACCATGCTCGCCGCCTATCTCCTCGGCGAGACATCCGTCGGCCTGAAAAACCTCGCCTTCACCCGCCTCGGCATTGAGATGACGGAGATCGAGGCCCTCATCGGCTCTGGGAAGAATCAGCTTTCCATGGACCTCGTCGATTCCACCAAGGCCGGCGAATACGCCTGCGGCGATGTCGAGGCCACCTTCGGTCTCGCCGAGGCCCTCCGCCCGGAGATCGAGGCCAATCACCTCGGTCCCGTTCTCTTCGACATCGAGCAGCCGCTCGTCCCCGTCCTCCTGCGGATGGAACGCGCCGGCGTCGCCATCGACGTCCCGTACCTCAAAAACTTGTCACAGGAGATTGGTGATCGCCTTTCCGCCCTCGAGGTGGAGATGACCAAGCTCGCCGGCCGCCCGGTCAACGTCGGCTCCCCCAAGCAACTCGGCACACTCCTCTTCGAGGAACTCGGCCTCCCGCACGGCCGCAAGACCAAGACCGGCTACTCCGTCGACGCCGATGTCCTCGAGAGTCTCCGCGACAAGCACCCCATCATCGAGTGCATCCTCGAGCACCGCTCCCTGCAGAAACTCAAGTCGACCTACGTCGATGCCCTGCCGATGCAGGTCAACCCCCGCACCGGCCGCATCCACACCACCTTCAACCAGACCATCGCCGCCACCGGCCGACTCTCCAGCACCGACCCCAACCTGCAGAACATCCCCATCCGGACCGCCGAGGGCAAGCGCGTCCGTGCCGCCTTCATCGCCGACCGCCGGCCTGAGTACGCGGTCGTTCCCGACGCCGTCCTCGTCTCCGCGGACTATTCCCAGATCGAACTGCGCCTCCTCGCCGATCTCTCTGGCGAACCTTTCCTCATCGACGCCTTCAATCGCGGCGATGACATCCACCGCGCTACGGCCGCCATCGTCCACGGCATCCCGCCCGAGGACGTCACCTCCGATCAGCGCCGCATCGCCAAAACCGTCAACTTCGGCGTCCTCTACGGCATGCAGGCCTTCGGGCTTGCCCGCGACACCGGCCTCAGCCGCGCCGATGCCCAAGCCTTCATCGACCAGTACTGGGAGCGCCTCCCCAAAGTGCGTGACTTCTTCGACAACGTCGTCGCCGAGGCCGAGCGCGACGGCTACGTCAAAACCGCCTTCGGCCGCCGCCGCGCCGCCCCTGATCTCACCAGCAGCAACGGCATGCGCCAGCAGGCCGCCCGCCGCATGGCCATCAACATGCCGCTCCAAGGTGGCGCCGCTGACATCATGAAACTCGCCATGATCGAGCTCGACCGACAGATCCAAGCGCGCCCGAAGCTGCAGGCACGGATGTTGCTTCAGGTCCATGACGAACTCGTGCTCGAGGTCAGCGAGCGCGATCTCACGGAGGCCGTCACCCTCGTGCGGGGCGCGATGGAAGGCGTTGCCAAGCTCAAAGTGCCGCTCGTGGTCGAGGTGAGCGTCGGGCCGAACTGGGAGGCCCAAGAGGACCTTTGAGCCTGCTGGCCACCGGCCGTGCCGCACGTACGGGAATCGTGACTCTCGGCCACCCGGATTCTTGAGTCACACTGGGCACTCCGGTACACTCATTGCTAGTGATTTCGCCGCGTTTCTGGGGAGTTTGTCGATCCACCATGCCGACGTACACCTACCAATGCGAAGCCTGTGGTCATGCCTTCGACACGGTGCAGAAGTTCAGCGATGACCCGTTGACCGTCTGTCCGGAATGCGGTGGCCAAATCCGCCGCGTCATCCAACCGACCCCCATCGTCTTCAAGGGCTCTGGCTGGTACATCAACGACTCCAAGTCCAAGAGCAGCACCACCAGCCCCGCCAAGACCGACACCACGGCCACCGACAAGCCGGCAGCGGAGAAGAAGTCCAGCGACACCACCACCTCGTCCACCGAGTCCAAACCTGCCGCCTCCGCCGCGTCGACCACCTCGTCGGAGTAGTGCGATGAGCCTCTCGGTGCTGGCCCCGCAATGCACGTTCCTCCCCGAGCGCTACGGCGCTCAGGCAGGCGGGACCTGCTCCTGTCGGTAGGGGCGCCCCACGGCGCCCCGGACCACGCGAGCGCGTCAGTGCTCCGCACGCCCATCCGCCGAGAGGACCAGTCCATGTTCATGTCAAAGGAAATCCAAGCCATCCGGGATCGCGATCCCGCGGCCCGCAGCACGATGGAGATCGTGCTCGTCTCCTCGGGCCTCCATGCCCTCGCTGCGCACCGCATCGAGCATTGGCTCTGGACCCACAATCTGAAATTGCTCGCCCGCATCATCAGTCAGGGAACCCGCTTCTTCACCGGCATCGAAATCCATCCCGGCGCCACCATCGGCCGCGGAGTCGGCATCGACCACGGCATGGGGGTGGTCTTCGGAGAGACCGCGATCGTCGGTGACGGGTGTTGGTTCTACCAAGGCGTGACGCTCGGTGGCACCGGCAAGCAAACTGGTAAGCGCCACCCAACCCTTGAGCGCGATGTCACCGTCGGGGTCGGCGCCAGCGTCCTCGGCGCGATCACGGTGGGCGAAGGCGCTCGCATCGGTGCCGGCTCCGTGGTTCTCACGGACGTTCCGCCACACTCCACCGCCGTCGGCATTCCCGCTCGCGCGGTCGCATGGCGAGATCCTGCCAGTGGTGAGACACGCCGCGTCGAGCAACTGCCTGACCCCACCAGCGATACGATGCTCTCCCTCGTCCAACGCATCGAGGAACTCGAACTCCAAATCCGAGCCCTGCAGGCTCGCCAAGAAGACCGCGTCCCCTGATCATGCCGCTCGCCGGGCGCTGGCCCGGCCCACAAGGGAGCCCCTCCATGCCCTCCGCGACGATCCAGATCTACAACACCCTGTCCGGCAAGAAGGAGCCGTTCGAGACCATCGACCCCGGCAAGGTCCGCATGTACGTCTGCGGCGTCACCCCGTATGACAGCGCGCACATCGGCCACGGCATGTCGATGACCGTCTTCGACATCATCCGCCGCTACCTCGAGCACCGCGGCTACGACGTCCGCCACATCCAGAACTTCACCGACATCGACGACAAGATCATCGCCCGTGCCAACCGCGAGGGCATCGATCCCAACGACCTCACCGAATCGCTCATCCAGCAATGGCACAAGGAAACCGCCGAACTCAACGCCAAACCCGCCACCCACTATCCGCGCGCCACGCAGGAGGTCGGTCCGATCATCACCATGATCGAGGGCCTCATCGCAAACGGCCATGCCTACGCCGTCGACGGCGACGTCTACTTCAAGGTCCGCAGTTTCCCCACCTACGGCAAACTCAGCCATCGCGATCTCGATGACCTCCTCTCTGGCGCCCGCATCGAGATCGACGAGCGCAAGGCCGATCCCCTCGATTTCGCGCTCTGGAAAGCCGCCAAGCCCGGTGAGCCGTGGTGGGATTCGCCGTGGGGCAAGGGCCGTCCCGGCTGGCACATCGAGTGCTCTGCCATGTCCTCGACCTACCTCGATGGCATGGTCGACATCCACGGCGGGGGCTCCGATCTCATCTTCCCGCACCACGAAAACGAGATCGCCCAATCCGAAGCCTTCCTCGGTCATGAACCCTTCGCCCGCTACTGGGTCCACAACGGCCTCGTCCGCGTCGGCGCCGACAAGATGAGCAAGTCCCTCGGCAACTTCGTCCGTCTCCGCGACATCCTCGATCGCGGCCTCGGCCCTGCCTTCCGGCTGATGGTCCTGCAAGGCCACTACCGCTCACCGCTGACCTATTCCGAGGAGGGCCTCCTCGCCGCTGAGCGCGGCCTCGCCCGCCTGCGCCTCGCCGCCGATCCGAACTCTCCGCTTTCCGCCGAGGATGCCAGCGGGGACATCGGCGATCTCGCCAGCATCATCACCGAGACCAACACCCGCTTCCATGACGGCATGGATGATGACTTCAATTCTCCGGTTGCGGTCTCCGCCCTCTTCGATCTCGCCCGAGGCATCAACCGCGCCCGAGCGGGTGGGGGAGACGCCGCCCTCATCGAGCAGGCCCGGTCCCAACTCGTTGCCCTCGCCGACGTCCTCGGCCTCCGCCTGGACGTCATCGGCGATGTCGCCCTCGGCGACGCCGCACCCTTCATCGATCTCCTTCTCGAGGTCCGCCGCGAACTCCGCACCGCCAAGCAGTGGGCCCTCTCCGATCTGATCCGCGACAAACTCGGCGACCTTGGGGTCGCCGTCGAAGATGGCCCGTCCGGTGCCACGTGGTCCCCGAAACGCGGGTAGGTTCCCCACCGTTCGTCGATAGGTAACAAGGAGTTGTGATGACTGGCCCCAAGAATGATTCCCGCGGGGGCCGGTCGGGCAGCCCCGCTCGACCCGGCAAAGGCCGTCCCGCCGCGCCTACCGGCGGCAAGCACCAACCCGCGCCGCCGAAAGCCCTGCCGCCGGGCCGGGGCCGCAAACTCGCACAAAAGCCACCCACGGTCCTCGCCCCAACCGCAGGGTGCGAGTTCCTCTACGGGCGAAACGCCGTCTGGGAAGCCCTCCACGGCCGCCGCCTGCTCAAGCGCCTCATGGTCGCTGAGGGTATCAAAGAGGACGAGCGCATCCGCGCCATGCTTGCGCAGGCCACGGCCCAAGGGGTGGAGATCGATCGCGTTCCCCGCCTGCTCCTCGACGACGCGCTCCGCGGCACCAACCACCAAGGGGTGATGCTCGAGGCGGGGCCTTTTGTCTACGCCGACCTCCCCGAGATCATCACCGCCCCCGGCACGGTGCTCGTCCTTGATCATCTACAGGATCCGCAGAACTTCGGCACGTTGCTCCGCACCGCGGATGCGGTCGAGGTCGCCGGCATCGTCGTCCCCGCTGATCGCGCCGTCGGCATCACCCCCGCGGTCGTCAACGCCTCATCCGGTGCCGTTGAACACCTCCGCGTCGCCCAAGTCGCGAACCTCGTCCAAGCGCTGGAGGACCTCAAAGCCCACGGCCGCTGGGTCCTCGGCCTCGCCGGCGAGAAGGGCGCGGTCGATCTCTTCACCGCCGATTTGCCGACCCCCTCGGTGCTCGTCGTCGGTGCCGAGGGCACCGGTCTCGGTCAGCGCATCCGCACGACCTGCGATCTGCTCGTGGCACTCCCGATGCGCGGCAAGGTCGCCTCGCTCAACGCCGCCACCGCCGGTTCGATCGCCCTCTACGATCTCCTCCGCCGATCCCGCGGCTGATCTCCGAGCCAGATCCCCGCTCCTACCGCTTCCGCGGCCGGATGATCCCCGGCAGAATCCCGGGCGCTGCCAAGTCGACCCCGCCGAGCGCCGCAAGGAACGCGGTGATCAGCACCGCTGCGCTCCCCGCCAGGAACACCACCGCCAGCCAAAACGACGTCTCCGTCTCTTGCGGCGTGAGGTCCAGCCAGGCCCGATTTGTCGCTGCGATCCAAAACGCCGCAGCGCCGAGCACCGTCAAGACCACCGCCCCGGGCAATCCCCAACGTTGCAGTTTGTGACTCGGGTCGTGGAAGAGGTACGCCTCTTGTTCCGCCGATACCCAGCGCCGCGCCGCCCATAACGCGAAGATCGAGGAGACCGAAGCCGCGGCCGTCGCCACCAGATATCCGGCGATCGCATCACTCGGACGATGCCAGCCCTGCTCCACCATCGTCGCCCCGATCAGCGACACAAATGCCCAGCCCCCGATCGCCAACGGCACATTCGCCGACTCCGGCAGCACCATGAACAACGCCAGCACCACCGACATCACGATCGTCGCGTGTCCGCTCGGGAAACTGTTGTGCGAGCCGAACGGATCATCAACCCCCATCAATGCCGGTCGATCGAACACCAGCCGCTTCAGCACCTGCGTCGCAACATTGGCTCCGCCGATTGCCCCTAACACCCCGATCGCGAGCGGCCATCCGCCCCGCACCAGACCTACCCCGGTGATCACCACCGTGGCAACCGTCAGCGTCGACAACGTCACCCACCGCAGCACCTGCGCCCCAGCCTCGAGCTCCGGACGGGTCAGTGATTCGCCCCCCGCGATCGCCGCGTTCCCCGCCAGCTGCCCGATCGAGGTGCGCACGGCCATCACATACAGCACAAGCAACAGGACCATGCACCCCACCGCCAATCCTGCCAACCGCTTCTTCCGAGTGAGGAACAGTCCCGATCCCATCGCCCCAATTCCTTCGCGGTCACCCGTTGAGTCCAAATCCGGAGGCTACCCGGATTCCCCCATTCCGGCGACAATCCTGCCACGTTCCGGTCGTCACCCGAAAGGTACTGCCATGGCCCCCGATTACCGCGCGATCCCCACCATCTCCGCCGCTGACCTCGACTACCTGCGCTCCATCGACAGCCCGACGATCGCCAATGCAATCGAGCTCTTCAAGGTCCGCGACCGCTGTGATGGCTTCATTGGTGGCAACGTCAAGAGCCTCTTCCCCGAGATGCCACCCTTCGTCGGATACGCCCTCACCGTCACCATGAGCGATGAGCACGGCCCGGTGAAGGACAAGCACGGCTTCTGGAAGATGTGGGATGCCCTCGCCCAGATGCCAACTCCTTCCGTCATCGCGGTGCAGGACATCAGCGGCCGCCCCGAGCGGGTCGCCTTCTGCGGCGAGGTGATGGCCACCATCGCCAAGCGTCTCGGTGCCGTCGCCTACGTCACCGACGGCACGGTCCGCGACCTCCATGAGGTCCGCGCCCTCGGTCTCCCGTACTTCTCCTCCGGGGTTTGCGTCTCCCACGCCAACTTCTGGGTCGAGGAGGTGGGCATCGACATCACCCTCGACGGCGAGCGCATCAGCACCGGCGACATCCTCCACGGCGACGCCAACGGCATCGTCGTCATCCCCCGCGAGACGGTCGCCGGCATGAAAGAGAAAGTGGATTCCGTCCGCACCAAAGAAAGCGAGTTGATGGCCTTCGTCCGATCCGACGCCTTCACGCTGGATGGCGCAAAGTCCCTCGCCGGCTACCGATAGTCCGACCAACTCCTGAACCGAAAGGGTTTAAGAAACACCGCGGGCCTCACATCACGTGAGGCCCGCGCTGATCTCAGCCCACGTTCAGGTCGCCGGGCGAAGGGTTTATGGAGCAGTAGGCGCAGGAAGATCTCCCACGCTGAGCCCTGCCCGCAACGCATCGGCGATCGGCAGCGTCTGTCCATCGACCACTACCGCCATCTCCGCCGCTGCCGGGTCGATCACGTACAGCAGCACCAATCGCGTCGCCTCGTCCGGCGCCAGCGTGATCTCCGCATCCACCGGGTAGGCTGGATCAATGCCAGCGATCATCGCCGCCACATCCGCCCCCGGATCGAGCGTCACCGTCGCCCCGTTCGGCTGTGTCGTCATCGTGAAGTCCTGCATGCGCACCGTCGCCGGTGCGGTTCCGGTGTTCGCCACATCAACGACGACCACCATCCAATTTCCGCCACTCGCCGGTGGCAAGCCCCAGCCCGGGAGCGTTGATCCGCCCTCGGCCAGGCGCACCGCATAGGCGAGCGTGGATTCGGCAACGGGCTCCGCAGTCGGCGCAGCAATGGTCGGCTCACTGGTCGCAACGGCAGGAACTTCGGTCGCGGCAGTCGTCGCCGTCGGCGCAATGGTCGGGACCTCTGTGGGCACCTCGGTCGGCACCTCCGTCGGCGCGATCGTCGCCGGCTCAGTGGGAATCTCAGTTGCCACCTCGGTCACCACCACGGCCGGCATCGCGGTCTCCGCCGGTGGCACCGCGGTTTCGGTCGGGGGGATGGAAGTTTCGGTCGGCGGCACCGACGTCTCCGTGGGAGGCACCGGCGTCTCGGTCGGCGGTACTGGGGTCTCTGTTGCAGCAGCGGCGATCATCGCTGGGTCCGGGGGCGCTGCCGTGGGGTCAGTCCACGTCTCCGTGGTGCCATTGCCGATGTGCACGTCACCGGCGTCGCCCTCGATGACTGGCGCGATCGTCCCCGTTGCCCCGCCGACCCCCGCCGCCACCGCGGTCTGCTTCGCCGCAACCTGCATGTCGGTGTATGAGGGACCGAGCGGCGTGATCGCCGGCTTCCCTTGTGGCGCGAGCATCCCAATTTCCGGCAACCGCAACGAAATCCTGCTCGCCCCGAACGCCGCCGCAACCGCAAGCAGTGCGAGCACCGCGGTGATCTGCAACGCCATTTTCCAGCGATTCTTTCGCATGCCGCGTGGCACGAGATCGTCCCGCATGCCCGGCCAATCGCGCTCGGTCCGCGCGTCTGCTGCGAGATCATCGTCACTGTCGCCAGCGCTCGCCCCGCCGCTCCCGGCGTGCGCATCCGCACCGAGCACCGCGCTCATCGTGGTCAGATCGAGGGGTGCGAGTGCCTCCCGCGTCGCACGCGGTGCCGGAGCCGGGTCGTCACCGATGTCCGCCGTGACCCACCGCGGATTCCGGCCGGAGATCAACGCCACCAATTCCCGCGCCGATCCCTCCTCACCGCGAACCCGCAGGCTCAGCAATTCCGACCCACCGCCCTCAGAGGACGGCGCGGTGATGGTGAGCATGATCCCTTCGTTTGGCCGAACAGTCGGTGCAGGACGCAGCCACGATCGTGGCACCTCCAGCATGATCGAGCCGCCCGCCGCCAGTGCCAGTCGGTGCGTCGTCAAGATCAACCGGGCCGCGAGGCCGCTCTCCGATCCGAGCAGGAGCACCTGCGCCTCGGTCACGATCCCGTCTTGCGCCAACGATTCCCACTCGGCGCCCTTCGGCCGGCCGACGTTGGGGACGTTCTGTTCGCTGAAGTGCTCGTCCTCGGTCATTCCGCTCCTCCCATTGGTGCGGAGTGAGCCGCATGGCGACTCGGTGGTCCAGCCACGTTTCCCAATCGACGTGAATTGCGGGGGGTCACCGTCGGTGGGCTGGCAACGCACCGTTGCCTGCGGGAGGGATGCCTCTGGTGTACGTACAGTCTAGCACAGGGCCTCCGAGCCCCGGTGAGGTGCCCGATCTGGTTGACGTTGTCCGCAATCCACCGCGGCGGTTCGATGATTGACACCACCCCCCGCGGTCGCACAATGCATGCAACACCCGACGCACCGCTGGTTCGCGCGGTTTCGCCCAAAGGGCAGGGGAGCCACCATGCCGAAATTCCGCGCAGTCGTCGTCGGTCCCGGGTACATCGGCCCGGTTCATGCCGATGCCCTCCGGCGCAACGGCGTCGACGTCGTAGGCCTCGTCGGATCCGGTAGTGATCGCGGCATCGCCCGCGCCGAAGCCCTCGGCATCACCCCTTACGCCTCTCTCACCGACGCCCTCGCCGACGGCCCGGTCGATTGCGTCCACATCGCCACCCCCAACTACCTCCACGCCCCACTGGTGTTGGAGGCCATCGCCGCCGGGACCCACGTCGTCTGCGAGAAACCCCTCGCCATGAACGCCGCCGAGGCCGAGCACCTGCTCGCCGCAGCAACCGCTGCCGGCATCGTTCACGCCGTCAATTTCAACTTCCGCTTCTATGCCATGCCGCGGCAGACCCGCGATCTCGTCCGTTCCGGTGAGATCGGCCCCATCCGCCTCATCCACGGCGGCTACTTGCAGGATTGGCTGCTCAAGGTGAGCGACTGGAACTGGCGCCTCGATCCCGAGCTTGGCGGTTCTATGCGAGCTGTTGCTGATATCGGCTCCCACTGGATCGATCTCGTCGGCTTCATCACCGGTCAACACCCCGTCGAGGTCTGCGCCGATCTCGCCACCACCGTTCCCGTCCGCCGGAAGCCGCTCCGCCCGGTGGACACCTTCTCCAACAAAGCCCTCGCCCCCGAAGACGTCGAGGAGCGCCCGATCCACACCGAGGACTACGCCAGCGTCTTGATACGCTTCAGCGGTGGCGCCCACGGGGTGATGACCGTCTCCCAAGTCAGCGCCGGCCGCAAGAACCGCCTCAGCTTCGAACTCGATGGCACCGACGCCTCCATCACCTGGAACTCCGAACATCCGGAGGAACTCTTCATTGGCCGCCGCGATCGCGCCAACGAACTCCTGATGCGCGATCCCTCCACCCTCTCGCCGGATGCCCGCCTCGTCACCGAAGCCCCGGGCGGCCATGCCGAGGGCTACATCGAAACGCACCGCGCCCTCTTCGCTGCCGTCTACCGCGACATCGCCAACGGCACCCCATCCGCCGATCCCGCATACCCCACCTTCGCTGACGGCCTTCGCTCGCTCCGGGTTGGCGAGGCCATCGCCCGCAGCGCCGCCGAGCGCGCGTGGGTCCCCGTTCCCCACCTGCAAGGAGGTCGCTGATGGCAACGCCCAACTGGACGGTCGGCATCGATCTCGGAGGCACCTTCATCAAGGTTGCCCTCCTCGATCCCGATGGCACCATCGTCGCCCGTGACCGCATCCCCACTGGTGGTGCTGATGGTCATCACGCCGTCCTCGAACGCATGGCCGAGGGCAGCCGCGCGATGATCGCCGCCGCTCCTGCTGGGCAGGTTGTGGGCGTCGGCCTTGGCGTCCCCGGCATGGTCGATATGCCCAACGGCCGCACCGGTGAACTCACCAATGTCCCCGGCGGCTGGGATGGCCTGCCCGTCTGCGCCATCCTCTCCGAGCAACTCGGTCTGCCCGTGCGCGTCATCAATGACGCCCGCGCCTTCACCCTCGCCGAGCACCTCCTCGGCGCCGCGAAAGGCGCCGACACCGCCCTCTGCATCACCGTTGGCACCGGGATCGGTGGCGGTATCGTCGCGCATGGCAAGGTCCTCTTCGGCCTCGGCGGCAGTGCCGGGGAAGTCGGGCATCAGATCGTCCAGCCGGGGGGCATCGCCTGCGGCTGTGGCTTGCGTGGCTGCGTGGAACCACTCTCGACCGGACCTGCCATTGCCGGTGAGGCGATGCGCCGCTGCGTGCAAGGCTTCGCCACCTCCCTCCACGAGCTCTCCAGCGGAAACATCGGCACCATCACCCCGGAGTTGGTCGACCAAGCGGCCGAAGCTGGCGACTCCGTGGCCATCGACATCCTGGAGGAAGCCGGACGCTGGCTCGGTCTCGGCATCGCCGGCTCCATCGCCACCATCGCCCCTGAGGTGGTCGTCATCGGCGGTGGTGTCGCTCGGCCCGGTGGCCGCTATTGGAACAGCGCCTTAGCCACTGCCCGCAATCACGTCCGCGTCGTCGAGATCGACCGCGTCCGCTTCGAGCCAGCCGCGCTCGGCTACGACGCCGGCGTCATCGGCGCCGCTCTCTGGGGCAGTGGCGATCCCAATCTCTCCTAGCCCCATCACGCCAGTCGACGCGCTAGATGCAACCCGGTATCCTCATGCCCGTTGATTGGCGTGAGGAGTCCCCATGAGTGCATCCCAGCCCGAATTCCGGCCCCAACCCGACAACGGCCGCCTGCGCATCAGCCCGACCGATGTCTCCAGCTATGTCTGGAGCGGCCAATGTGATCGCTTCTTCCGGCTGCGCCTCTATGGCAAGAATCGCGGCACCCAACCCGACGTCTTCAAGGCGATGGATTGCCAACCGCTGACCATCGCCCCGCTCCGCAGCCGCCAAGGCGCGCAGTTCGAGCTGACGGTCGATGACCGCATCCCCCACCTCATCCACGCCGAGGGCACCGAGAGCACTGACGTTCGCCACACCTCCGCCCTCTTTCTCAAAGCCTGTCGCACCCTCGCCCCGGGCGAGCACGCCACCCTCTACCAAGTGCCCCTGCATGCGACTTTCCCGCGCTGGGACATGGGCGGCATCGCCGATCTCGTCCGCGTTTCCCGCGATGACGCCGGAGACCTCCACGTCATCGTCGTCGACATCAAAGCCTCGCTCCGACCGCGTGTCGAGCAGCGCATGCAAGTGGCCTTCTATGACCGCATGATCACCGAGATCCTCTCCCGCGAGGACCTCCCACTCGCCTCCTGCGAACTGGGCATCCTCTACCAAGGTCCGCTCCCGGATGTCGTCGTTCCCGATCCGATCGAGCGTGCCACCCTCGAGGCGCACCGCCTCGCCGCGCAGCAGCGCCTCGGTTACCTCGGCGACGATGCCTTCCTCGAACTCATCGAGGATGTCCCCGCCTATCGCCATGACGTCGACCGCTTCGTCCTCGGTGAGCACTCCCTTGCCGAAGGCGTGGTCGATGCGGATTTTGCCAACGTGTCCTATCACCTCAATGCCAAGTGCAATGCCTGCTACTTCGGCGAGGTCTGCATGAAGACCGCCCGACTCGACGACGACCTCTGCCGCATCCCCCACATCACCGCCGATCAACGCAACGCCCTTCGATCCGTCGGCCTCACCACCACCAAGGAGGTCGCCGATCTCCTCGTGCCGACCCTCGGGCCACGCGGAAGTGGCACCAGCCGCGTCATCATGCTCCCCACCCGCAAGAGCAAGCCCGTGGTCGAGAACCTGCTCCAGCGTCGCGTCATCGGCGCAGCGCTCGACACGCTCGTCTGGCGAGCCCAGCGCATCAACGCCGGTCCCAAGCCAAATGCCGACCCCACTGACGACGCATCCGACAAGCCGGCCTTCATTCCGCGCGGCCTCCCCAGCACGCTCCCGGCCTGCACCCCCAAGCAGAACCCCAATCTCGTCACGATCTACCTCGATGCCGAGACCGATCCCATCACCGAACGCCTCTGGTCGGTCACTGCCCTCGTCACCGCCGCCCACGATGGCGTGGTCACCGACGACCACACCCGCACCATCGTCACCTTGCCGGTCGGCCCCGTGGAGAGCGAGGAACAGGAGCGTGACCTGCTCATGCTCCTTGTCGCTCAACTCCTCGATGCCATCGCCGAGTTTGCCGCACCCGATGCCAACGGCGAACGCAACGCCCCTGTCCACTTCGTCTTCTGGAGCGATCGTGAGCGTGGCCTCCTTCTTTCCGCCTTTGCCCGCCACGCCCAGTCGCTCATCGGCGGCACCATGCTCCAGAACTACCTCCACCCCGCGGTGAAATCGGAACACCCCCTCCTCACCACCCTCCGCGAGGACATCAAGCGGACCCAAGACCTGCCGTTGCTCTGCCAGAGCCTCCAATCAGTTGCGACCTACCTCGGCTACTCGTGGGGCGACAGCCGCAAGAAGTTCCGCGAGCGTCTGTTCGATGAAGGTCGCTGGGATGAATCCGCCGGCGACGACGGCGGATGGATTTCCACCCGCCCACGTTTCTCCTCCGAAGTCCCCGCCGAATACGCCTACGCCGCGTTCGGCGCCCTCGAGCCTGCGAAAGGCAAGGCCGATCCCTACGCCCGCTACCGCCACGTCACCCGTGACGACCTCGAAACCCTGCTCCGTCGGCGGGTCGAGGCGATGCGTCACATCGCCAGCCGACTCAAGCCCGACGACGCCATTACCAAGGATCCTTTCGCCCTCCCAGACCCCGACGACACGGAGGTCACCACACCCTCCTTCGCCCAGCAACTCAATGACTTCGTCTACATCGAGCGCATCGTCCAACTCGGCGACTGGCGTCAGGCTCACGCCGCCCCGGCCGAGGAGCGCGTGCTCACTGGCAAGGCCATCACCGCGCGCTATGTCGACAAGGATCAGACGCCCGCCACCCGTGATCGTCTCGCGACATTCCGCGCGTGGAACCAGCGCCAAGAGGCGCGCCTCGAGCAACTCCGCGCCACCAATCCGGCTGCCACCTGGAAAGATGCCAGCAGCAAAGAGGACAAGTCCCCTGATTTGGAGGGTGTGGTCGTCCGCCTGCGAGCCGATGCGGCCGGATCGCGCATCCCCACCGCTGCCATGCTCGACATCGCCAACCTCAAAGACGGCGCGCACATCATTTGGTATCCCCGTTGGGACGGCACCATCCTCCTCGACGATGGCACCGAGTGGCGCCGCTCGCCATCAGCCGCCAACCTTCTTCGCGGCCCTCGCGCCGTGCTCGAGTCGGTCAATCCGGACGGCACGATCGAGATCAAGCTCCAAGGGTGGCGTAATGCCACCGCACCGTGGGTGTTCAGCGGTTTGGCCCGTCCATTCATCGATGGCGAGCTCTACACCATCGACGAAGACCCCTCCAGTTGGCCGATGTGGCAGCAAGACAAAGTGTTGCGACGCATCCTCTGCAAAGACCGCAACATCTGGCCGGAAAAGAATCGGATGCTCGCCCTCCTTCGGCCGAACGAGTACGAGTGCCCTCCCGGCCTTTGGCCCGTCGAGGCATCGGCCGGACTCGCCGCCTTCGTCGAAGGGCTGGAGGACTTCGCTGCCGCCGGCATCCACCATCCGATCGTCGGCCCCTCCCTCGAGTACATCCAGGACTTCGCCCTCGACGACATCCTCCTCGTGCAAGGACCTCCCGGCACCGGCAAGAGCTACACCACCGCTTTCGCCCTCCTCGCCCGGATGAACGGCGCGATCATGGCCGGCATCCCCTGCCGCATCGTGGTCGTCGCCAACACCCACGCCGCCGTCGATGTCCTCATGAACAAGATCCTCGACGCCCAACGACTCCTCGCCCGCTGGAGCACCGAGCATCCGAGCCGTTTCGCCACCTGGTTCGACCCCGACATCCTCAACGTCAAACTCTTCCGCCTCGCCGCGAAAGAGGAGGGGAGTGAGGACGACGATTCCGAAGACGAGGTCCTCCTCGACAGCGCGATCATCCGTCTGCCCAATGCCAGCAACACCCCGAAGGGCACCCCGTTCGCGCACCAGATCATCGCCTCCGCCGGTGACTACGTGATCGCCGGAGGCACCCCGGGTGGCATCTACGACCTCACCAAGAAACCGAAGGAGGACGATCTCGAGCGTTTCGACTGGCTGATCCTCGACGAAGCCAGCCGCATGACCCTGCCTGAGGCCGTCGTCTCCGCCCGTGCTCTCTCCGAGACCGGCAAGATTGTCGTCGTCGGTGACCACCGCCAGATGCAACCCATCCGCAGCCGCGCGTGGGAGAAGGACGCCGTCGCCGCCTTCGAATCAAGCCAGCCTTATGCATCTGTGTTCAACGCGGTGCAGGCAATCCTCGACACCGGTGTGCCCGTCGTCCGGCTCGAGGAGAGCTTCCGCGTCCACGCCACCATCGCCGCGTTCCTCCACCAGCAGATCTACCACCTCGACGGCATTCCCTATCATTCCCGCCGCACCGATCTCCTCGTCGGCCCAGCCGGCAAGGAACCTGAGTGGGTCGCAGCCGCGCTCAGCCCCGATGCCCCCATGGTGCTCATCCGTCACCGCGAGGGCGCCAGCCAGGCCCGCAACGACTACGAGGCCGATCTCACCGCCGAGTTGCTCCGCGCCCTCCATGCCCGCCTCGGTGATCTGCAAGAAGGATTCGGCGTCGTCGTCCCACACACCGCCCAACGTGCGCGCCTCGGGCGCATGTTGCAGGAGATCGTCGGCGGAAATGCCGCTCAGCAGGAACTCGCCCGGAAAGCGGTCGACACCGTCGAACGCTTCCAAGGGGGCGAGCGCGACGCCATCATCATCAGCGCCACCGAGAGCGACCCCGCCTACCTCCGCACCGCCGCCGGCTTCCTCTATGACCCGACACGCCTCACCGTCGCGCTCAGTCGGGCCAAGAAGAAGCTGGTCCTCGTCGCTTCCGAGAACGTCTTCGATCTCTTCAGCCCCGACGAGGAGATCTACGCCAACGTGCAATTCTGGCGCAGCATCCCGAATCGATACTGCACCCGCGTCCTCTGGTCAGGCACCATCAACGGCCACGCGGTGGAGATCCTCGGCAATCACGCCGATGACCACCCCGACGCCTAGATCGACTGATTCAGCACATCGCAGAGCAGCGCCATCCGCATGTAGACGCCGTTGCGCGCCTGCCGGAAATAGGCCGCGCGCGGATCGTCGTCCACCTCGACCGTGATCTCGTCCACCCGCGGCAAGGGATGCAGCACGATCCCCTTCGGTCCGAGCAGGTCCATCGCCGCGCGGTCGATCACGTAGACGCCGCGCGCCCGCTCATACTCCTCCGGCGTGGTGAACCGCTCCTGTTGGACGCGCGTTTGGTACACCACGTCGACCTCCGGCAGCACCGCCGCCAGATTCGGTTCGTCGCGATAGCGCACCCCCGCCGCATCGAGTTCTGCTCGCACGTCGGCACCCATCGGCACCACCGTCGGCGAGACGAAGATCAACTCCGACCCCGTTGTCAGGCGGAACATCCGTGCCAGCGATCGCGCCGTCCTCCCGTACCGGAGGTCTCCGACCAACGCCACCTTCAGATTGTCGATCCGTCCCAACTCGTGATGGATCGTGTACAGATCGAGCAACGCCTGCGTCGGGTGCTCGCCCGGCCCGTCGCCCGCATTCAGGATCGGGACCGGTGACGCCGAAGCCGCCCGATGTGCCGCTCCCTGCTCATGGTGTCGGATCACGATCGCATCGGCGTACCCGCTCACGATCCGCACCGTGTCCTCGACCGTCTCCCCCTTGATCGCGGACGAAAACTCTCGCGCGTTCTCCGTCGAGATCACACTCCCACCGAGTCGTTGCATCGCTGACTCGAACGACAACCGCGTGCGCGTCGATGGCTCGTAGAAGATCGTGGCCAAGATGTACCCGGCCAACGGCTGCGCCGATCGAGGCAACGCGCGTGCCCGGTCCGCTGCCGCGAACAACGCTTCCACTCGCGCGCGGTCGAACTGATTCACCTCGACCACATGCCGCACCGCGTCTGCCATCGTCGCCTCCCGTCGTTCACGGACCTGCCGACCGGAGTATAGACTTGCACCACGGGTCTCCCCGCACGGAGGGTGTAGCGCATGGTGGTGCAGGTCAGCGAACGCGTCTGGGTGGCCCCCGGTGGCGTCAACGTCGGCATCATCCGCGCCGATGTCGGCCGCTTCATCCTCGTCGACACCGGCCTGAACGACACCTCCGCC
>JAPOLF010000001.1:27057-48556 GCA_029977305.1 bacterium
CATCACCACACGCACCATCACCATCGCCTTCAGTATCGCCACCATCAGCGCCATCATAATCACCATCATCACCATCATTATCATCGCCATCGTCGTCGCCATCATCACCACCCACGGCCACGCCGATCACTTCGGCGGCAACGCGGCCATCGTCAAACGCACCGATGCGCAGGTCTGGGCCCCACGCATCGACGAGGCCGTCCTCCGCTATCCGATCCTGCAGCCGGCTCTCCTCTACGGCGGTGCCGACCCCATCGAAACCATGCGGGGCGGATTCATGCTCGCCGATGCCAGTCCCGTCGATCACGTCTTTGCCCCGGGCCCGTTGGTCGTCGAAGGCGTGGCCATGGACGCGATCGATCTCGCCGGCCACTCCCCCGGACAGGTCGGCATCCTCATCGACGACGTCTTCTTCTGCGCCGATGTCGTTCTCCCAGAAACCGTCCTCGAGAAGTACCGCATCCCATACCTATACGGGGTCACCGACCACCTCACCGCCCTTGACCGCGCCGAGACGATTCCCGCCACCACCGTCGTCCCCGGCCACGGCCCCATCCTCGAATCGATCGCCACCGTCGCTGCCGCCAATCGCGCCCTTGTCCTCGATGTGCTTGTCTCCACCCGCACCCTCACCCAGCAACCCACCACTGCCGACGCCGTCCTCACTGGCCTTCTCCGCCAGTACGGTTCTCCCGCTGCCGACGCTCCCGGCTTCTACCTCCTCCAACCGACCGCCTTCGCCTTCCTGACCCACCTCCACCGCTCCGGCGAGGTCACCCACGAGGTCAGTGACGGCCAAGCCCTCTGGACGGCAGTGTCCTCATGACCGACCTCCTCTCTGGCCTCTTCGCCTCGAAGGTTCGTGCCGCGGTGCTCGTCTACCTCCTTCCACGCGCACACCGCGGCTACAGCCTCACCGAACTCGCCCGCGCCACCGGCCTCTCCACCAGCAGCCTCCAGCACGAGTGCTACAAACTGGTCGATCTCGGCGTCCTGCGTGATCGCCGGGAAGGCAACGCCCGCCGCTACCGCCCTAACCCCGAAAACCCGGCCCTTGCGCCGCTCACCGCCCTCGTGACAGCCGCGGTCGGCGTCGGTCCGATGCTCCGCGCCGCCATCGAGGATCTGGACATCGACGGCCAAGTCGCCATCGCTGGCACCCTTGCGCCCACAGCCGACCCCGCCGCCCCGTTGGTGATCGGCAATGTCCCCTTCGCCCGCTTCGCCGATCTCGAATCGCGCCTCACCCCGTTGCTCACCACCCTCGGTTTGCCGATGCCCGCCCTCACCTACTACCGCCGAGACGACTGGGATGCCCGCCTCCTCTCCGGGAATGCCCTCGTCGCAGCGTGGCGCAGTGGCCCCGGATATTCCCTCTATGGCCCCCCGATCGTCCCCTCATGGGCCGCTTGACCACGCCAAAACGGGACGTTTCCCCTTCCGCGTTTGATAATGGTCCATGCAGGTCTGTCGACGGCACAGCCCGCATCGTTTGCGCAGGATTAGGTGAGCAATGGCCCCAGGCTTCGACATCCCCGGATTGCCCTTCCGCCGCAAAGGCGAGGCATCCATCCTCACCGATCGCCAGCACGATCTCGTGCAGCAGGAACTCGCCCTCCTCGAGCGACTCCAGGTCATCCTCGACGAGTACCCCGCCGCCGACACCGACCGCGCCGCTTGCCGTCAGGCCGCGGAGGACCTCACCGCCCTCTTCATGTTGGTCATCGTCGGCGAGTTCAACGCCGGCAAGTCCGCCTTCATCAACGCCCTCGTCGGCGACAACGTCATGCCCGAAGGCGTCACCCCCACCACCGCCGTCATCAACCTCCTGATGCACGGCGACACCCAGACCGAGACCATCCGCCCCGACGGCCTCATCATCCGCCCCTTCCCCGCCGATTTCCTCCGCGAGATCACCGTCGTCGACACCCCCGGCACCAACGCCATCGTCCGCGAGCATGAGGCACTCACCCAGCGCTTCGTCCCCCGCTCCGACATGGTCCTCTTCGTCACCTCCGCCGATCGCCCCTTCAGCGAGAGCGAACGCGAGTTCATGGCCACCATCCGTGAATGGGGCAAGAAGATCGTGGTCATCATCAACAAGATCGACCTGCTCCGGGACGACACGTCAAAACAGCAAGTCATCTCCTTTGTCACCGAAGGCATTCAGACCTTGCTCGGGTTCACCCCGGAGGTCTTCCCGGTATCGGCCCTGCTTGCGCAGCAGGCGAAGGGGCTCGGCGATCGCAACCCGGTCGAGCAGGCCCGCCTCTATGAGGCCAGCCAATTCGGCCCCCTCGAGCAGTACATCTACACCACCCTCGATGAGGAAGGGCGCGTCCGTCTCAAACTGCTCAACCCGCTCGGCGTCGGCGAGCTCCTCGCCGAGCGCTATCACCAGGAGACCCAGCAACGCCTCAACGTCCTCCGCGAGGACATGGCCACCATCGACAACATCGATCGCCAGCTCGCCGTCTACCAAGACGACATGCGCAAGCAGTTCGAGTACCACCTCACCCGCATCGAGAACATCATCGCCCGCATGCTCCAGCGCGGCGACACCTTCTTCGACGAAACCATTCGCATGGGTCGGGTCTTCGACCTTCTCAAATCCGACAAGATCCGTGACGACTTCCAGCGGCAGGTGATCGCTGACACGGAGCAGCAGATCGACACCGCCATCGACGAGCTCATCGACTGGATGGTCGAGCAAGACCTCCGCATGTGGAAGTCCGTCACCGATTACATCGACCGGCGCCGCCTCGCCAAGTACGAGAGCAACCTCATCGGCGATGTCGGCGGCCAATTTCGCTACGACCGCCGTGCCCTCCTCGATTCCGCCTCCCGCCTCGCCCAGGATGAAGTTGATCGCTATGATCCCGCGCAGGCAGCCCACGAGCTCTCGCTCTCCGTCCGCACCGCGGTCGCGCAGGTCGCCATGGTCGAGGCAGGTGCACTCGGTCTCGGCGCGCTCGTCGTCGCCGCCGCCAGCACCCTCGCCTTCGATTTCACCGGCCTCCTCATCGCGAGTTTCGTCGCAGGCCTCGGCCTCTTCATCCTCCCGCACAAGCGCAAGAAGGCGCGCGAGGAGTTCCGCGCTCGCAGCGAGGAACTTGAGCGCAACCTGATCACCGTCATGCGTGACCAGTTCGAGAAGGAACTCGCCCGCTCCGTCGATCACGTCCAACAGGCGATTGCCCCATACACCCGCTTCGTCCGCACCGAGTACGGCCGCCTCAGCGCCTTCGACCACGACCTCGGCCAACTCGAAACCGAGTTCCGCGGCGTCCGTCACCAGATCGGTGACGTCCCCGGCATGCAGCGGCAGATACCGCCCGGCATGCCCCAACCTGCCGTCCTCCCCCCACGAGACATTCCGCAACTTGAGATCCCGCGCGTCGAACCAGTCAGCGATCAGGGGGATGACGGCATTTCCCCGCCAAATCGTCCGTAGCGAAAGGAAGCACCCCGATGGACAAGGACACCGTCAACGCCTGGAATGAGCAGATCACCAAGGAGTTTCGTGAGAACAAGGGGATCGTCGGCGGCCCGTTCACCGGCGCCACCCTTCTCATCCTCCACACCAAAGGTGCCAAGTCCGGCATCGAGCGGGAGAACCCGTTGGTCTACCTGCAAGAGGGCGACACGCTCTACCTCTTCGGCAGCCGCGGCGGCGATCCTTCCCATCCCGACTGGTACCACAACCTCGTCGCCAATCCCGATGTGACCGTCGAGGTCGGCACCGAGACCGTCCCGATGCGGGCCCGTGTCGTCGCCGACCCCGAGCGCACCCGCATCTACGACGCCCAGGTCGCCCGCTCGCCGATGTTCGACGAGTACCGCAAGAAGACCACCCGCGAGATCCCGGTCATCGCCCTCGAGCGCCGTTAGAAAACAGCACTTCATCCCGACGCCCTCCGCGTACACTGCTGGCATACACCAGCGGTCCACGGAGGGCGTCATGCGCATCACCAACGAGGTCTATCTCATCGGCGGCGGGGCCAACGTCTGCTTCGGCCTCTCCGATGACCCCGATTGCCATATCTACCTGATCGACACCGGCGCCGGCCTCGCCATCGTCGACGCCGGACTGGGCGAGGGCGATTCCATCAATCGGATCACCGCCAACATCCTCGCCGAGGGCCTTGACCTCGCCGATCTCAAGTGGCTACTCCTCACGCACTACCACATGGACCACGTCGGCGGCGCCGCGAAACTCCGCGACCGCTTCAACCTCGAGGTCTGGTCCCCAGCCGAGGCCGCGGAGGTCATCCGCACCGGGGACGAAGGACCGCCCTCCCTCACCATCGCCAAGGCCTCCGGACTCTACCCGATGGACTTCTCCTTCGATGCCTGCCCCGTCGACGTCGAACTCCGTGATGGCGACCGCCTCCGCCTCGGCGACCTCGAACTCGAGGTCATCGACACCCCCGGACACTGCCACGGCCACCAGTCGTTCCTGCTCCATGGCCGGGATCGCCGGTACCTCTTCGCAGGGGATGCGATCTTCGCGGGCGGCAAGGTCGTCTGGCAGAACATCTGGGACAACAGCGTTCAGGACACCGTCGCCACCATCAACAAGTTGTCATCTGTGGAATTCGATGCCCTCTGTCCAGGTCACGCCGCCGTGATCGTCGAGGGCGGCCGTCGCCACGTCGAGATCGCGCAACGCAAGGTGGAGTCGCTCGGACTGCCACAGAGCCTCGTCTAGCCCCGCGGCACCCGCGCCAGGCAATCTCGGCAGAAGGCGACCACCGCATCGGTCACCATCGGCCCGAGCGGCGAGGCAATCACCTCGGGGAACGGTGCATCGGTGGGCAGCGAACTCGCGATTGCCCAACCACCGCAGGCGTTGGTCAATCGCCGGCACGCGGCCACCTCGCCCTCGATGCCGGTCCGTCCGATGAGCAACTTGGGCACGAAGGGCGAACGGGCAGGGGAGTCACCATCCCGCCAAGTCGGCCCGAGTCCGACCATGCCCGCGAGGCGCAGTTCGGCCGCATCGTGCAGGATCGCATCTGCCGAATCACCCATCCCCAGCACCATCGGCATTGCCGTGATCTGGTCCCCGCAGCGGCGCACGATCTCGCCAACCGGGAGTTCCGGTCCGTCGTCGGACAATCCGTGACCCGGCAGATCGATTGCCAGCGCGCTCATCCCGGCCGCCGCCAAGGCCGCCGGGACCACGTCCCACATGTCGAGATCGCCGCCGATGTCGTGCAGCAGCAGACACCGCGCAGGCGCCTCACCCCAGCGGATCCCGCGCAGGGTGAGGCCGCCGTCTCCGGAGAACTCCACGCTGGCGGGCGTGAGATCTTCCATCACTCCGCAGTCTTGTACTTCTTCGCCCAGTCCACTCCCTGCCAGGTGGTGACCTTCTCCGGCCGCAGGAAGAACAACCAGCGCGGTTCGTTCAGCGTTGGCACCAAGTATTTTGGGCCGTTCTCGCCGAGATAGCGCAACGACATCTCGTTCGCGATCTCCACCCAACGCCCGCCCACATTCGGCCGCTCGACCAGCTCCGCGATGCCCTTCACCACCACCTTGCGATACGGCGCAGCCGCCTCGTCGATCGAGAGCGAGACCCGCCCGTCCTTCGCCAAGTACTCGGCCCAAATCGATTTCTGCCTCGGAATGATCCAGAAGCCCCCGTCCGCCGACTGGTACCAGGTCGGCACCACATACGGCCAACCCTCGGGATCGAGACACCCCAACCGTCCCACGTTCGGCTCGTGGAGGAACCGTGCCATGTCCTCCGCGTCCATCTTTCCGACTTTCCCGCGCCAGGATTCGTCGTTGCTGCTCATTTCATCCTCCGTCATGTGCCCAGCGTCCCGAACCACGATCGGTTCAGGTATCAGCGATTCTTCGACCGCGGATCGAGCAGGTCACGCAGACCATCCCCGGTCATGTTCATCCCCAGCACGATCAGCAGGATCGTCAACCCCGGGATCGTGATCACCCATGGGTTCAGCATCATGTAGTTGCGCCCCTCGGCCACCATCACCCCGAGACTCGGCAGCGGCGGCTGTGCTCCCATCCCGATGAACGACAACCCGGCCTCAGCGATGATCGCCAACGCCACGTAGTACGACCCCATCACCAACGCCGGCGCCACGATGTTCGGCAGGATGTGGCGCACGATGATCCTGCGGTCCGGCACTCCCGTCGCCCGCGCCGCCAAGACGAACTCCGACTCCCGAATCGCCAGGATCTCCCCCCGCACGATCCGCCCGAACCCCGCCCAGTTGATCAACCCGATCGCGAGTACCGCCGCCAGCAGCCCCGGCCCCAGCGTTCCGGCCAGGATCACCGCCAGCAACACGAGCGGGAATCCCCACGCCAATTCCACGATGCCGCTGATCACCGAATCCGGCACCCCGCGGTAGTACCCGGCCACCGCCCCCAGCAGCGTCCCGATCACCATCGAGATCACTGTCACCCCGAGTCCCACCACGAGCGAGATCCGGATCCCGGTCAGGATCCGCGACAGCATGTCCCGGCCCACCTGATCAGTCCCCAGCAAGTGCCCCTCGCTGAACGGCGGCAGGTTCGCCTTCATCAAGTTCTGCTTCGCGTAGTCATACGGCGCGAGGCTCGGCCCGATGATCCCCAGCACGATGAAGATCAAAGCCACGATCGTCCCGAACAATGCCAACTTGTTGCGAGACAGGCGCTTCACCGTGCGTGCGAACCGATGCTGCACCGGCGGATCCGGCCGCAACACCACCCCCACGCTGCTGGAAGGCGCGACCACCACATCAGGCATGCCGGATTCTCGGATCCACCAGCCCATAGGCCAGGTCGGCCAGGAAGTTCCCCAGCACCACCGCGGCCACCAGCACCAAGGCGAAGAACTGCGCCACCGGGTAGTCGCGCCGCAGGATCGAATCCACCAATAGGTATCCCAGCCCCGGCCACGCGAAGATCGTCTCCACGATCAGCGAGTACCCGATCAGCCAGCCGATCCGAAGTCCTGACAGCGAGATGATCGGGATCATCGCGTTCCGGAACACCCGGTTCCCGATGATCGTCCGCTCGTCCACCCCCTTGGCACGGTGCGTCCGCACGTAGTCGCTGTTCATCTGGTCAAGCATCGACGACCGCGTCATCCGCAGCGTCACCGCGATCCCCTCCGCGGCGAGCACCACCGCCGGCAGGATCAGATGTTTCGGGGTGCAGCACCCCGAGGTCGGCAGCCAGTGCAGCCGCACGCTGAACACGAGGATCAGCAGCAACGCCAACCAGTAGTTGGGCATCCCCATCCCAAGAATGCCGATGCCTGAGGCGGCCTGATCGAGGAACGTGTCCTTCTTCGCCGCCGCCAGCACCCCCAACGGGATGCCGATCAGATACGTGATCGCGAACGCCGTCACCCCGAGGATCAGGCTGTTCCGCCCATACACCTGCAACAACTCCCCGATCGGCTTCCCGGTCACCATCGAGATGCCGAGATCACCGCGCGACATGTTGCCGATGTAGGTGAGGTACTGCTCATGGACCGGCCGGTTCAGCCCGAGCCGTTCCTTGTAGGCCTCGCGCGCCTCTTCCATCGCCAGCGGACTCAGCACGCCGGCGGTCGGGTCTCCCGGGGCGAATCGCAGCGCATAGAACACCGCGATCGACGCGAGCAGCAGGATGACGATGAAGCGCAGACCGCGGCGGATGAGAAACGCACCCAAGGCACACCACCGTTCGCGGGACTGCCGCCCGGGATCATCTCCCGGACGGCAGTCGAAGGTTCAGCGGGTCACGCTACTGCGCGAGCCACACATCGTTGTAATGCGGGTAAATGTCGTACTGGTGCGGCAGCCACCCACGGACATTCGGCCGCGCCACCCACACCGTGTTGCGGACCACCAACGGAATCGTCGGCAGCGTCTCCGCGATCGAGGTCTGGAAGAGGTTCCCCGCCGCGCGGAGCTCCTCTTCGCTGCCCGCGTTCTGCCACGCGGTGATCGCCTCGTCCACCGCAGGCACCGAGGCACTGCCCCAGTTCGGCACCGGGATCGTCCCGCTCCCCACGAAGAGGATCACGACGTCGATCGGCACCGGCCACAGGTAGTAGAACAGGTAGCTGTCGGGTCCCTCGCCCAGCGCACCGAAGTAGCTGCCGCGGTCGAGCGACTGGACCGTCACCTCCATCCCGATCTCGGCCAGCGATGCCTGGATCACCGATCCGAGATCCCGGTTGAAGGACTCGTCCTGCACCACCAAGTTGAACGCCATCCGCTGGCCATTCTTCTCGAGGATGCCATCCGCACCCGGCGTCCAGCCGAGCTCGGCGACCAACGCCTTGCTCTTCTCCGGGTCGTACTGGTTGAACTGCTCGACCGTCGGATCGTAGTACTTGTCCGCCGGCGTGATCGGGCCATACAGCGGGCTGCCGAGATCCATCAGCAGCGCCGTCACGATGGCCTGCCGATCGATCGCGTGGGAGATCGCCTGCCGCATCCCCTGCTCGTGGAAATCGAGCTCGGTCTTGTTGAAGTTCTGCCCGAAGATGTAGCCGCTCGGCTCGCTGAAGCTCGAGACGGAGAGATCCGGGTTGCCCTGCAGGCGCGCAACGTCCTGCGCAAGCGGGTTCCGCAGCGTGTCGATCTCGCCGTTCTCGATCTTGAGTGCGCGCTGCGCCCCCTCGAGAATCGCCTCCCAGTGGATGCCATCGAGGTACGCCGGCCCCTTGTTCTGGTAGTACGGGACGATCGACCCCGGGTAATCCGCCCACTTCTCGACATCGACGTGGCTGCCCGGCATCCACTCCTTGAAGGTGAACGGCCCGGTCCCGTCGATCGTGGTCTGCCCGAATGCCTCACCGGCCTCGGTGCGCGCCACGATGTTGCAGATCGCCCAGTACCCGGTCTTCACGACGTTGAGCACGTCGTAGTACGGGTGCGAAAGCTTCAACACAAGCGTCGATGCATCCGGCGCCTCGATCGCCTCGACCGGCGTGAACAGCACCGACAGCGGTGATCCGTTCGCCGGATCCTTGATCGCGTCGTAGACCTCCTTCACCGCAGCGGCATCCACCGCACGGCCGGAGTGGAACTTCGCACCGGTGTCGATCGTGAAGGTCACGCTCAGCGCGTCGTCCGCAATGGTCCAGTTGCTCGCCAGCATCGGCTGCAGCTCACCATCCGGGGCATCGATCGCCAAGCACTCGAACAGGGCCATGAAGGCCGGGTCGTACCAGCTGGTCGCCACCGGATCCATCTTCGAGAAGTCGAGGTCGTAGCCCTCGCGCAGCACGCCGCCCGGCGTCGGGTTGACGTCCTGTGCGGAGACCGTCACGGCCGTCCGCGCCAATGCGGTGCCAAGCGCGCTCGCGCCGATGCCCAGCGCCGCCGCCCGCACCATCAGGTCGCGGCGGGAAATTCGGCGCTCACGGTGCGCCGAGACCAGTGCGTCGATCGCCTCGTTGCGGTCCACCAGATGCTCCTTGCTAGAACTCGCCCCGCCCGATCGCGAGGTGCCGGGATTCTAGCAAGAATGCCCAAGTTCCAAGGATACCGAAAATCTATCCCTTCACCGCGCCACTCGTCAGCCCGGCGAGGATCTTCCGCTGGAAAATGAGCACCAGCGCGATCAGAGGCACCGTCACAATCACCGATGCCGCCATCTTGTTCGCGAACGGCAATTCGTACTCCGTGTTCCCGGAGAACTGCGCAATCGCCACCTGCACCGTCTTCGCCCGGTAGTCCGTCGTGAAGGTCAGCGCATACAGGTACTCGTTCCACGCGCCGATGAACGCGAGCAACCCCGTCGTCACCAGTCCCGGCATCGCCAACGGCAACAGGATCTCCCAGAACGCCCGGAAGTTCGTCGCCCCGTCGACCAGCGCCGCCTCCTCGAGTTCCCCCGGCATCGCCTTGAAGAAGTTCGTCAGCACCCACACCGTGAACGGCAGCGCGAACGTCAGGTACGTGATCACCAGTGCCGTCTTCGTGTTGTACAGGTTCGGGGTGTGCAAGAACCAGTCACCGCGCACCATCTGGAACAGCGACCCGAGAATGGCCACCGCCGGGAACATGGTCATCGCCAGGATCAGGTACAGCGCCGCCGTCCGGCCGCGAAACTTCAATCGTCCCAGGGCATACGCCCCCGTCGCCCCAAACAACAACGCCAGCAGCGTCGTCCCCACCGAGACAATGATCGAGTTCCGCAATGCCTGCAAGAACTTTCCATTGCTCAGCACGAATTGATAGTGACTGAGGTCGAGGTTGCGCGGCCAATAGGTCGCCGGCGTCGCGAAGATCTCGTTGTTGGGCTTCAGCGATGACACGATCGCCCAGTAGAACGGGAAGAGTGTGTAGAACATCAGCGCCACGATGAGAATCCAGAAGAACACCCGGCTGATGATCCCGACCACGTCCGTCTTCCGCTTTGGCACGACGAGGTGATCGAGCGCCTCGGTCGAGGGAACAGCGTTCTGCGCCATGACTAGGCCTCCTCGATCTTGATCAGTCGGGTGTAGATCACCACCAGCACCGAGATGCACACGAAGATCGCCGCCGCGATGGCGGACCCCTCACCGAGCCGCGCTTTGTCGATCAGTGTCTGCCGCGCCATGACGGCGACCGACATCGTCTCCGTCGCGTAGCCCTTCATCACGAAGATCACGTCGAACACGCGGAACGCATCCAGCGTGCGGAAGATCAGCGCCACCAACAGCGCCGGGGCGACCAACGGCAGCGTGATCTGCCAGAACTGCTGCCAGCGGTTCGCCCCGTCCACGGTGCTCGCCTCGTAGACGTCCCCCGGGATGACCTGCAACCCCGCCAGCAAAAGCAACGCCATGAACGGCGTCGTCTTCCACACGTCCACCGCGATGATCGACCACAGCGCCGTGCTCGGGTTCGCGATCCACGCCACCTTGTCCGGCAAGATGTGCAGGCGGTTCACCGCCATGTCGTTCACCACCCCGAACACATCGTGGTACATCCACTGCCACATCGTCGCCGAAACCACCGTCGGGATCGCCCAGGGCACCAGGATCGCCGCGCGCACCAGCCCGCGTCCCTTGAAGTTGCTGTTGATCACCAACGCGATGATCATCCCCAGCACCGTCTCGATCAGCACCGAGATCACGGTGAATTGCACTGTGTGCTGGAACGATGACCACCAGAGCGGATCCGTCAGCAGATCCGTGTAGTTCTCCAGCCCGACATAGCGCGGTTCGCGGGCGCTTGCCAGCCGGGTGTTGGTGAGACTGAGGCGGAAGGTCTCGAAGAGGGGATAGAGCGCCACCACTGCGACCACCAGCAGCGATGGAAAGAGCATGATCCACGCCAATCGCTCTTGGCGCCGCCCCACCGCCGAGGTTGGCTTGTTGCCGCCCTTCATGTTCAGGATCGGCGGTTGGTCCGCCGGGAGCACATCGCTGATCGCGCTCATCTGCGACTCCCCATCCTGACCGACCGACGCCGGTCACACACCAGGACCAGACCCTCGTCCCGGATTCACCTCGGCCGCAACCACGACGTCGCGATCGATCACAGGCGCGTCCCCACCGAATCGCCCGTATTGGAACACAACGGGCGAGGGTGTGCGCCCTCGCCCGTTGCTTGTCCGATCCAGTCCTGCGACTAGAGCTCGGCCATGATGTCCTTGAGCTCGGTCTCCAGCGCGGCGACGCGCTCGGCCGCATCGGCCTGACCGGTGATGATCTCGTTCACCGCGGTGAAGTACGCGGTCGAGACGTCGTTGTAGAGGTCCGCCGAAACCGTCGACGGGCGCGGCACCGCGCCGCCGAGGAAGACCGGCTTCAGCTCGCCGAAGAACGGCTGCGCCTCGAGCACCGCCGCATCGTCGTAGAGCGCCTCGATGGTTGGGAGGCGGCTCCAGTCGATCGCATGCGCCCGCTGCACCGGCTCCGAGGTGAGGAAACGGCAGAACTCGATCGCCGCCTCCGGGTGCTCGGAGTACTTCGACGCCATCATCTGCCAACCACCAAGGGTCGCGGCGTTCTGGGCATCCGGGCCATCGCCCTTCGGCAGCAGGCCGACGCCCACTTTGCCCTTGATCACCGAGTCATCGGCCTGCGCGAGCGACCATGCATACGGCCAGTTGCGCATGAAGGCGGCGTTGCCGTCCTGCCAGACGCCGCGGGCATCCTCTTCCTTGTAGGTGGTGACACCCTCCGGCGAGATCGTGCCGACCCAGCTCTTGGCGCGGTTGAACGCGTCGATCGCCGACGGGTTGTTGATGCTCACCGTGCCATCCGGCTCGATGATGTGACCACCGCCATTGGACACCTGCCACTCGAGCGCGTCACAGGTGAGGCCTTCGTACGCGGCACCCTGCCAAACGAAGCCCTGGAAGTCAGGATTCTCGGCGCGCTCGCCCTCCATGATCGTCTTGGCCGCGGCCTCGAGGTCAGCCCAGGTCTCCGGCTGCCCGAGCCCGTACTTCTCGACCAGGTCACTGCGCCAGTAGAGCAGACCGGCGTCGGTGTACCAAGGGATGCCGACCAGCGTGCCGTCGACCGTGTTGTTGGCCACGATCCGCTCGAAGTACTGACCATTCGCGTCCATCGCCGCGGTGAGGTCCAGCGCGTGCGGCGCGAGGATGCCCGGCCAGATCACGTCGATCATCATCGCGTCGACATCGGTCGCCTGCGCACCGAGCAACTGCTGGTACTGCGCGAGGCGCTCCGTCGCGGACTCCGGACCACGCACCACATTCACCTTGATGCCCGTGGCCTCGGTGAACTTGGCGACCAGCGCCTCCTCCCACGCGACGGCCGGGCCGTCCGCGCCGAGGATGACGGAGATCTCTTGCCCGTCGTAATCCTTGCTCAGGTTCAGGCCGGAAAGGTCGAGGGCAGCAAGCCCATCCTCCCCAGCGGCGGCGGACTGGATGCCGCCCTGCAGCATGCCAGCGGCGAACGGCGCAGCAACGCCGACCGCGGCGGCCGCCTTGAGAACAGACCGGCGCGACGCCTTGCCATTCATCGCATTGACCAACGTCTTCTTCGTCTCGCTCACGGGTTGCTCCTTCAATGAGTCGGGTGGCCAACAGCGGCCACCTGCGAGGCGCGGATCGTGTCATCCCCCTGTGGGACGCGCATCCCCGATCCGTTGGTTTAACTGTGAAGTTGCGATGAGTGGTCGTCAAGATGCGATAGTGCCCTACATCACCAACATTTCGGCGCGGGAACGTCTGCACCTGAGGAATCCTCAGCATGACCAGCCAAGATGGGTCCACGATCCCGCGGAAACCGTGATCGAAGTTTCCGGCCGAAGAAGATTTGCCCAGATTGCAAAACAGTCGGCGACAGGGAGGCGAGGGGGCATCGAAGCCGCATCACGCTCGCCAATCCTCGTGGTGGATGCAATCACTGAACCAAGCTCCGATGCTCAGCAGCTCTCGCGGATGGTGAAAAAAGAGAGGCTGGCAGAGGAGCGTGTCTCCCTTGCCAGCCTCTTGCCAATCATGACGCTGGTCGAGTCAATCAGCGGACCGTTGCGACCACATCCATCAGCGCTCGCACCCGAGCCTGATCGACCGGATGCCACGTCACGCCATCCACCTTCAGGCTCGATCCCACGATGGCTCCGTCGGCGAATTGAAGCAATTCGACCGCATTCGCCACCTTGAACCCGGTGTTCACCAGCACCGGCACGCCGCTGCCTTTGATGGCACCGGTCACTTCCGCCAATCCCGAGGCGTCCGCCGCCTGACTGGTGATCGGCCCCGACACGCACAGCGCATCCGGCATCGATGAGAACACCACCGACTTCGCCACATCACCCAACGGCCGCGGCGCGATCGGCGCGGCGAACTCCGCGTTGATGTTGAAGATCAACTTCACGTTCTCCGCGTCGATCTCGCGGCGGTACCGGAAGGCATCACCCGCCGATCGCACCCACAGGCCGAAGTCCCCGGCAAACGCCCCGGTGAAGATCTCGCGGCAGAACAACGCCCCGGTCGCCTTCGCCACCGCCAACGTCGATTTCGGATCCCACAGCACGTTCACGCCGAACGGGACGCTCACCTCGCTCCGCATCGAGGCCACCACATCCACCATCGCCGCCACCGACGCCACGTCGGCATCAAGGCGATACGGACGATCGTTCTCGTTGCAGAACATCACCGCGTGGATGCCGCCCGCCTGCAACGCCTCGAGATCGCGCTTCACCCAATCCCGCACATGCTGCATGCCACCCTTGGCGTCATAGATCGGGGTCCCCGGCAGCCCCGGAAGGTGCACCATCCCGATGATGGTCTTCGGCGCGCCGGTCATGTCGGTCAGCCAGTTGGCCATGGAAAGCATCGTCCTTTTGATTGCGCGGCGCGCAGCGATCGCGCTCCCGGGCGTCGCCGCCGACCCATCCCGGAGCGGTCCCCATTCTCGCAGAACGGCCGCATCCTATCCCTCAGCGGTGAGTCGCAACCGTTGGACGCTGTTGTTCTGGTACCCCTTGAGATTCCAGTCGACCGCCATCGGTTGCCGCAGCCCGCGCTCATCGGTCGCCCGAGCAAGCAATGTCCCCTCACCAGCAGGTACCTCTATCGTCGCGGCGAATCGCACCCAGCCCCGACGTTCACTGCCGGTGAGGCTCGCCTCGGTCCACGTCGCGCCGCTATCGCTGCTCACCTCAACCAAGGTCACACGCCCTTGGCCGCTCCACGCGTATCCAGCGACCTCGATCGCGCCAGCGCGCACCCGAGCCCCCTCGGACGGCCGGGAGATCACCGACCGCACCGGCATCTGTTGCACCTGTCGCAGCGGCTCTTGATCCGCCGACCAGATCACATACTGGTCCGCGTTCCAATATCCTGCGAACGCGCGATCGAGCACGGTGATCCCCACCAGCCACTTCGTGCTCGCGATGCCCGCCCACCCGGGCACCAGCAGACGCACCGGACCACCGTGCGCCACCGACAGCGGCTCGCCATTCATCGCGAACACCAGCGTCGTCTCCGGATCGAGTGCAGCCGCCAACGGCAAGCCACGCTGCATCTCCGGGAAGTCGCCGCCTTGCATCACCAGATCCACCGCCCCCGGGAGCACTCCAGCCCGCTCGAGCACATCGACGAGCCGCACCCCCTCCCACACCGCGCAGCCCGCCGCATCGAGGCTCCACGGCGTGCCGACCGGCCGCGGTTCGAACATCGTCCGCCCATTGCCGGCGCACTCGAGCATGCTCGTGAAGGTTCGCCGCGGCATCGCGTGGAGATCCGCCAGCGTCACGCTCACCGAACGCGCGACCAGCCCATCAATCGACAAGGTCCACGACGCGGGATCGATCACTGGCACCGGCCCGTTCGATCGCACGAAGAACCGTTCCATCGGCACGATCATCGGCGCCTCCGGCTCGATCAACTCGAGCGGCATGCCGAAGTTGGCTCCACCATAGGGCACCAAGCGGCCATCTTTGCCGAGATCGCGCAACAGGACAGCGTTGTCATCGAGAGGAATCGTCCGCGTCATGGCAGCACCTCCATACCCTACCAAATCAGTAGACAAAGGATAGCACGCCCGCACGTGCTCGTGCACGCCTCCGTCGGTCGATCCACGCGATCCTCACCGTGTCGTCGCGGTGACGTGACGCTCGAACCCTGCAAGGTCGCGAATCACCGTGACGACCGCACCCGGCAATGCGCCGCTCAACAATTGTGACGTCTCCGCGACCTGAGACGGGTCAACTTCGAGTCCGACTGCGCCACCCCGTCGCAACACCCGGGGCAGATCGGCGATCAACCGACGGACCAGCGCCATCCCATCCTCGCCTCCGAGGAGCGCCATTTCCGGCTCCATCGCCAGCCACGGATTCTCCTGCACCTGCTGCGGGGTGAGGTAGGGGAGGTTTGCCAGCACCAGATCCACCGACGCGTCTTCCATCCCGGAGAGGAGATCCCCCTCCCGCAGCGCCACCCGGTCCTCCAATCCAAGCCCTCGCCGATTCCCCGCCGCCCACCGCAATGCCTCGGCCGACACATCAACCCCGATCACCGAGACTCCGGCAGCAAGCGGCGTCAGCGCTGCCACCGAGAGCGCGATCGTTCCCGGTCCGGTCCCCACATCCACCACTGTTGATCCCGGGTGCTCTGCCAGCCACCCCAACGCCCACTCGACCAGCAATTCCGTCTCCGGCCGCGGCACGAGCGCGCCGGCGCCCACCCCAAACCCCAAACCCATGAATTCCTTGTACCCGGTCAAATACGCCACCGGTTCCCCTGCCACCCGCCGTCCGAGCAGCGTGAGAAACGTTGCCGCCTGCGCCGCGCTCATCGTCTCGTTCATGCGGGCGTAGAGCGTCGTCCGGTCGATACCCAGCACATGTCGCAGCAAGACCTCGCCATCGAGGCGAGGCGTCTCACTCCCCGCAGCGGTGCACATCGCTTGCGCATACCGCAGCGCCTCCGCCGGCGTGATCGGTCGTTCCTCTGCGGCGGTCGCTCCATGGGTCATCGCGCATCTGCTCGCTTCATCCAGCGACGAGGCACTCGAGCACCGCCGCCATGCGATCACGCCTCGGTGATGCTGTACCCCTCATGCACCGGCAGCAGGATCGACGTCGTCCCCGGCACACCGTGTGCCCCAGCCACCGCTGACAGCGCCGCCGCGACGTCCGCCGACTGCTCGTGCAGCGACAGCGCCAGGATCGTCGGCCCAGCCCCAGACAACACCGCCCCGAGCGCCCCGGCATCACGCGCCGCGTGCGCCATCGGCGGCAGATGCGGGAACATCGCCGCCCGATAGGGCTCATGCAAGCGGTCATGCATGCCGTGGCTGATCAGCACCGGATCACCCGCCATCAACCCCACCGCCAGCCCAGCCGTCGTCGCGAGGTTGTGCGCCGCGTCGCGCATCGGGATCGCCTCAGGCAATGCTGCCCGCGCCGTCACGGTCGCCGCCGTGGTGTCCGGGACGAACACCACCGCCGCCAGTGGCACCCGCCGCTCCGTCAGCAACCGCACCGCCCCGCGATGCCCCGGCACCGCCAATACCGCACCGCCGTAAAGCGCTGCACCCACGTTGTCGCCGTGGCCTTCCATCTCCCATGCGACCTCGTACAGGTCGTCGTCACTGAGATTTAGGTCCAACAAGCGATTCGCTGCGACCAATCCCGCCACCAACGCCGACGCCGATGACCCCAACCCCCGCGCCACCGGGATGTTCACCTCGGCATCGAGCGAGAACGGCGGGAGCGTCCGTCCGTGTCGTGAAGCAAGATCCGCCATCGCGGTCAGCGACAAATTCTCACGGCCTTCCAGCACTGCCGCCTCCGATCCGGAGGTCCGCACCACGCCAGCAGGTCCATTCGTGTCGATCGTGATCCGGTTCCACAGGTTCAGCGCCAATCCCAGCGCATCGAACCCCGGCCCCAAGTTGGCGGAGGATGCCGGTGCACTAACCGTGAAGCGCATCAGCCAAGGCCTGCTCGAGCGCCGTCAGCGTGGCGTCCACCCGAATCGGGCGATTTGCGCCATCGCGCCGTTGCCCATCCACGTCGTGCAGGTGGTAATTCACCACCGCCTCGCTGTCCTTCAACACATGCCCGGTGAGCACGCACACCGCCCGCTCGCCGGGCTTCACGGTCCCCGTCGCAACAAGTTGGCGAAGTCCGGCGAGTGACGCCGCCGATGCCGGCTCGCACCCGATCCCGACCCGGTCGATCTCCGCCTTCGCGTCGAGAATCTCGTCATCCGTCACGCTGGTCGCCACCCCGTGGCTGAAGTCCAGCGATCGCTTCGCCCGCAACACGCTCGCAGGATTCCCGATCTTGATCGCGGTCGCGACCGTCTCCGCCTGCACCGCGGCGTAGCCCTCATACCCATCTCGGAACCACGCCGCGAACGGCGCCGACCCCGCGGCTTGGATCACCGCCAGCCGTGGCACCTTGGAGATCAGCCCGACCTCCTTCAACTCGGTCAGCGCCTTGCCGAACGCCGAGGTGTTCCCGAGATTGCCGCCCGGCAACACGATCCAGTCCGGCGCGTCCCAGCCCAGCTGCTCGAGCATCTCGAAGACGATCGTCTTCTGTCCCTCAAGCCGGAACGGGTTCACCGAGTTCACCAGATAGACATCCCACTTCGCGGTGAGCTCCCGCAGCAGCGACAACGCCGCATCAAAATCCCCGGCGATCTGCACCACCGTCGCCCCGTAGGCGATCGTCTGCGCCAACTTCCCACCGGAGATCTTCCCGTCCGGCACCAGCACCAACGCCGGGATCCCGCCTGCGGCCGCGTATGACGCCAGCGATGCGCTCGTGTTCCCGGTGCTCGCGCACGCGACGATGCGCGCTCCGACCCCCTTGGCGTGGCTGATCCCGACCGTCATCCCTCGATCTTTGAAGCTCGCAGTCGGGTTGTGCCCCTCATGCTTGATCCGCACCAGCCCGCCATCAAGCCCAGCCCATGCGGCCAGTCGGTCATCGCGGTAGAGCGGGGTGTGACCCTCCCAGCGAGTCACCACAGCCCCGCCCGGGATCGCCGGCAACAGCTGCCGATACCGCCACACCCCGGAATGCGCGATCTCCCCTTGCAATCCCGCGCCGATGCGCTGGGGATCGATCGGCCCGGTGATCGGCGTCACCACGTCGAGCAAGCCACCACACGTCGGGCAGGACGTCAGGGCCCGATCCCCCGGCCAGTCGGCTCCGCACGCCATGCAGCGCACCACAATCGCGGCGAGCGCGGCAGCCCACGCGGTCGTCCCAGCAACAGCCATCTCGGTGGTCTCCATCGGGCGGCCGTCGGGCGCAAGTCACCCGGAACGACCTCAGCGGCATACGTGCAGCAGGATACCAAACCCCGCCCGTCCTCCCCCGGATGCCTAGGCGCTGACCCGGTTCGCCACCACCACCGTGCGCTGCAGATAGCGCCCGTTCTGGTAGTCGAATGTCCCGCCGCAGGTGATCAAGGTCAGACTGTCAGCCCCCGTCGGCCCCACGATCTCCTCGATCGGGGCGTCATCGGCGTTGTAGAGGGTCACTGATTCCACCGCGTAGTCGAACGACCCGCCGTCGCTCCCCAACACCGTGACCCGATCGCCCGGCTGCACCTGCCCGAGGTTGAAGAACACGCTCGGCCCGACATTCCAGTAATCGACATGCCCGGCCATCACGACATTGCTGCCGGTTCCCAGCCGCCCGAGGTTTTCGTACCACCCGACGACCCACGGCCCGGTCGGGTCCTCCATCTTCCCTTGGGTCACCTGCAACGTCTCCACCGGCGCATCAACCCCGATCCCTGGGATCACCAATGCCGTCGGCGTCGCGCCCAGCGGCTCCTCGGGTCGAACGGGTGCCGTCCCGAAGGGCCCCGGCCGACGACCACCGAAACTCGGCACCTCACCCCGGCCCGTTGGCAGGATCGAGGGCGATTCCGCCAACTGCGGCACGTTCACCACCGCGTCTTCTTGCGCCCGTGCCGATCGTGCCACCACAAGCCCAGCGACCGCCGCCAGCAGCAGCGACCGACGAGGCATCCGCATCGTGGAATCCATCGGGCGAGGGGAGGGGGTCGTCATCACAGGACCTCGCAGCATCACGCGTCAGGCCAATCGCCCGACCGTCATCACTTGAGACGCGGAACACGCCCAAAGCGTATCACCGCCCCGGTCACGCTCCCAATTTTCGGTCCAAGAACCGCGCCAACTGCGTGCGAGCCGTCGTGTCGAGGCGTACCGCCGGCGTCCGCTGATGGTTGCTTGCGAACATGCCCCGCCGACGGAACTCTTCCTTCGTCGACGCCACCGAGAAATCGATCGACTGCATCGTCCACAGCACGAAGGGCACGCACACCTCGAAAACCGCCTCCGCCCCTGCTCGATCCCCCGACTCCCACAGACGTTGGATCGTCGCGAACTCCCGCGTGAAGTTCGCCGCCGGCATCGAGCCCACCCCGCCGCGCTCTAGCGCATCGAGCATGCTCAACCCGCCCCACCAGCAGAACACCCCGAGCCGATCCCCACACAACCGCCGGGTCTCAGAGATCGTCGCCCCTTGCGGCGTCCCCTCGATCTTCACGTCGGTGAACGTGGGAATCGCCTCCGCCATCCGCGCCCACAGCGCTGGCGACATCGCCACCCCGGTCAGCTGTGGGGCGTCCTGCACGATCATCGCCGCATCGGTCGCCGCCCCAACCCTCCGGTAGTACTCAAGCAGCGCATCCGCGTCGGGCTTGATGAACATCGGCGGCAACACCATCAGCGCGTCCGCTCCGAGCCGCCGCGCCCGCACCGCACGATCGATCGCTGGCTCCACCCAATTCCCGTCCGCCGACGCCCCCACCGGCACCTGCCCGCCGACCGCCCCGACCACCCGCTCGATCACCGCATCCCGCTCGGCCTCGGTGAGCTTGTACCCCTCGCTCGCGATCGCATTGCAGGCGATCCCACTTGCCCCCTCGCCGAGCAGATACGCGACCTCACGGTCGATGGCCGCGAACTCGATCGTCCCATCCTCGAGGAAGGGCGTCGCCAAAATCGGGATGCACCCGCGCAGCCGCACCGCCATAACCTAGACCTTCCGCACGCGGTGGGTCTTCGGCAGCTTCTTCGCGGGTTGAGCCTTCGCTGCGGCCTTGGGCTTCTTCGGCGCTGCCGTGGTCTCTCCCTCGCGCCGCTCCCACCCCGGGGCGAATAGCGGCAAGAAGTTGCTCGACCGATACGGGTGCTTCTCCAATTCCTTGAAGTTGAGGTCGGTGCTCAACCCCGGCCCGGTCGGGATCTGGATGTGCCCATCCACCTGATGCACCGGGTTGCTCACGATCTCCGCTTCCCAGCTCACGTTGAACTCGTCGAACAACTCCTGCACCAGCAGATTCGGCGTGCACGCCCCGATCTGGATGCACACCGCCGTGCTCACCGGCCCCTGCGCCTGATGCGGCGCCACCACCGCGTAGTTCGCGTCCGCCATCTGGCACACCGCCTTCGTCTTCAGGATGCCTCCCATGCACGACGGGTCCGGCTGCAGGATGTGCACGCTGTTGTGCTTGAGCAGTTCGGCGAACTGGTGCGTTGTCGTGAAGCTCTCCCCCGCCGAGACCGGGATGCTCAACCGCCGCGCCACCTCAGCCGTCGCGTCGATCTTCGTGTGATCAGTCGGCTCCTCGAACCACGTTGGGTTGAACTCGCGCAGCGCATCCCCGAACCAGATCGCCTCCGCCACGCTGAAGCGCCGATGCCCCTCGATCATGATCTGCACATCGGGCCCGACGGTCTCCCGCACCGCTGCCACAATGTCCAGCGACAGCTGCCGATCCTCCGGATACATGTACCGCCACGCCGCCCCGAACGGGTCGAACTTCAGCGCCTTGTACCCTCGGCCAATCACCCGCGCCGCCCCCTCGGCGAACGCTTCCGGCGTCCGATCCCCGGTGTACCAGCCATTCGCATAGGCACGCAGCGATTCGTGGTACCGCCCGCCCAGCAAGTCATACACCGGTCGCCCGACCGTCTTGCCGATGATGTCCCAACACGCGGTCTCGATCGCCGCCACCGCGTTCATGTGGATCTGCGCTCCCTCGGAGTAGAGGTCCCGCGCCA
>JAPOLF010000200.1 GCA_029977305.1 bacterium
GGCTCGATGCTTCGCCGTCGCGCTGTGTTGCGATCGAGGACTCCCCGAATGGGGTGATCGCGGCGAAGGCCGCGAAGATGCGGTGCATCGCCGTGCCGGATCACGCGATCGCGGACGATCGGCGCTTTCTCGCCGCCGATGCGCACCTGACCTCGCTGCGGGAGTTCACGCCCGCGCAGTTCTCCGCGTGGCTGGAGGACTGGGCGACCTAGTCGAGCGCATCCCGCAGGATCACCCGCAGCGCATCTTCCGCCGCATCGGCTGCGCCCGGAATCGCGCCGATGGCCGCCGCCTCGCGTCGCCCGAAGCGGTCGTACCACATCAGCGGCCCCGGATAGATCACGCCCGCGAAGCGCACCACCTGCCCGCCATGCTCATCACGGATGGCATCCCGATAGGCGTGCATTTTGTCGATGTCCGCCTTGACCGGCCCCAAGTTGCCTCCTGCAGCACGTATTGAACCAGTAGATCCCGTTCCCGCAGCAAAAAGCGCCGCCAACTGCTGCGCCGATCCATCCAGTTTGTACTTCGCATCGAGAATCCACACCGCGCGATCACCACCGTGCCTCACCACCTCGAGCACGAGGTCGGGCACCTGATCGAAGGCAAGGCTGCGCAACCCGTGACTGGTCCCGCTGATCTGTCGCTGGTAAAACAGCGTCACCCGCATCTTCGTCACCGGATGCACCAGTACCGCGAGCGCTTGCTGCCCTTGGCTGATCCGGATCACGAGCTCTCCCAATCGCTGCACCGCGAATCGCTGGTCTTGAAGCACGAATCCCCGATCGCGCCCCGCCTCGAGCACCGCGGCCAGCACCAGCGCCGCCGCCCAAACCTCATACAGGAACGGCAGGTTCTGCACCTTCACCTCAGGCGCGGAGTCATCCATCCGCGGCACGAGGTCTCGCCGCAGCGCGAGGTACCCCTTGAGGGTCGCACGATAGGCAGGCCGCTTCATCATGGTCGTGGAAGGTCGCTGCGGCACCGCAGTGTCCCGCTGCGACGGCGGAAGGAACGTCACCTGACGCACCGCGCGGTCAAGCTCCCCGCGCAGCGCATGCACCTGCTGGCGATACCCGTGCACGTCCTGCGTCGAGAGCAGGTGATCCAACAAACGCAACCGCACGTCGACCACGTCGACATAGGCCCGCACCAGCCGATTCTCCGGGGTGTCGGTGGTGCGCACGCTCCGATCGTCAAGCACCTCAATAGGCAGGCCGGATGCATCGACATTGCTGCTCCGTGTCAGCGAGGAGACCAAAGCAGAGGCCGACGGACGCCGCACCTGATCTCGCGCAACCCAAGGCTGCACCCGCACCAACGACACGTGCGGATCGTGTTGGATGCGCGACAGCACATCCATCAAGCCGGGCAACGTGCTCGATCCACGCACCGCATTGCGCAGGCGGAGAAACTCCTGCGTGACCGTCGCCTCGCGCCGCAGAATCCGCACCGAGCCCCAGAGGCCGCCAAGCCCATGCGCTGCCGTGGCGATCCGATAGGGCAACCACTCCTCAAGATCATGGAAGAGCGCATCAATCGCCTGTGAATCGAGCCGTGATGAGCGCACCCGCAGCGTGTGGTCGCTGACGAGCTCGCCCTGCCTTCGCACCTCCACGTGATAGGTGCCCGGTCCGGATCGCGGCCACGCGCTCACCACCCGCCACCGTCTCCCGACCCGCTGCAACCGCAACGTTGCGTGTATCCCGTTGATCAGCACCTGATGGCCAGTCACCTCACTCCGCGCGATCGGCAGCACGAGGGTGGCCGTCTCCCACTCCCCGGGTGCCTCGATGCGGACACCTTGGTCATCGCGGACGACGATCGACCTAGCGGAAGTAGCTGGCGAAGCCATGCAATTGGAAGTCATCGACCATGCGCGCCGCCCGCGCCTGCGTCTTCGGCAGCACCTCCGTTGCCGCGATCGTCACGATCGCCCGCAGCGCCTGATCCATGCGGGTGTCAGCACCCCGGAACTTCGGCAGGATCTTCTGGTCGATCTGTTCGTCGAGGAGGGTGCGCCAGTCGAGCCCGAGCTCTTCACCGGCGGCGATGTAGGCGGCGATGTCGTCGGCCACCCGGAACCCGAACGGCGCGACCTCCGCCACCGCGCGCCACACCTGAAGCAACACATTGGCATATGGTCGATTGCCGAGATGCGCCGCCAACGCCTGCTCCTCGATCCCCAACTCGATCAGCTGCGCCCGATCAAAGACCTTGTCGGCGAATCCGTGGGTGGTCTCGTCAATATTGACCGTGCCCACCACATGGAGGTTGTCCGGGAGCCGCAGCACCTCCCCATTCCCCAACGTGATCTCGGGGACGCCGCCGGGCCGTCGCTGCTCGAGCGCGGAGAGGAACTGCGCAAAGTAGTACTCCGGCCGTGCCAGATTCATTTCATCCAGGACGAGATGGAAGGCCCGCGCCTGCCGCTGCTCTCGCCGGGCAGTCTCCTCCTCGTCGATCGCATCGCGCAGGAACCGGCTGAACGGGGTGTCGTGATAGCTGCTATCGATCGGATTGAAGTAGCCGATCAGGTCCTCGTTCGTCGTCCAATTCGGTGCGACCGGCACGGTGATCCACGCCGCACCGACCGCCTCGGCGTAGGCCCGCGCGAGCCACGATTTGCCGGTCCCACTCGGACCGGCGAGGATCACGAATTTCCGCGTCCGCAGCCCGAGGTGGTAGCGACGCAAATCGTCGGTGGAGATCCGCAATCCCTGTGCGGCCAGCCGCGACGCGATCTCCTCCAACGACACCGGGCGGCCGCAGACGCGGAGGATCTCCAGAAACACCTCCTCCGGGACCGGGGCCACCGTCTGGAAGGCCCACGACCTCTGCTGCGGGATCCGCCGCTCGCCGAGGTGATCCCAGCGCACCCGCACCGTGTGCCGGTACTCCGGCCGCGCGTCACTCCACATGTACCCGGGCTCGATCACGGTGCCGATGCCAAGCACCTCCGCCACCCCGCGATTCGCGATCACGATGTCGCCCGGCTGCACCCCGCGCAGGTGCCAGACCTCGCGGCTCTTCTCCGCGATCGTGGTGGCGTTGCCGCTGTAGTCCTCCGCATAGTGAGCGGTGAAGGCCTCGCGCAGGGCACGCTCATCCGGATAGGCGCGAAGGTCGCCGACCTCGTCCCAGCCGACCGCGATGTACCCGCCGTCCCGACATTCCTCCCAGATCGCCCCCTGCGGGCCCGGCGCGATCTTGACCACCATCCGGTCGCGCATCTCGATCCGCCCTTCCAGCACCTGAAGCAGATGCGTGATCTGCCGCAGATCGCTGATCACCACCGCATCACCCGGGATCGCATCAGCGTCGTAGGTGATCCCCGCGACCGCCGCCCGCTGCACCTGCGCCGCTTGCACCGCTCCCTCGGGCACGAACGGCCCCACCGCGAAGCGGGAATCGATCCGGCCCGACAGCCGCGCCCGCGCCGCATCCGCCCGCTCACCGATGGTCCGCTCATCGGCAACGATGGCACCCTGCTCTGAATCGGCGAGCAGCGAAACCGTGAGCATGAGCGACACCTGTCGCCGTTCGAGCGCCCAATACACGGCCAGGCACGGCCCGGATTGCGTCTCCGGTGCGACGGCCGGGGTGAAGGCGCGCTGCCACGGCATCCCGGAGCGCCACTGCCGCGCGGCGCCGAATCCCTCCACCTGCAGCGTGGCAGCGAAGGCGGAAGCATCAACCAGCAGGTCCCGCAGCACCTGCGTCGCCTCCCCGCTGATGACGCGCTCCCGCAGGGAGGACTGGGCTGACGCCTCAGGATCGGAGGAGGCAGCAAAGACAACCTCAGCCAGTTGCTGAAATCGCATCCTCCCCGGACCGATGTTC
>JAPOLF010000201.1 GCA_029977305.1 bacterium
AATCCGTCACCAAGGCGAGCATGGCGAAACAACATTCGGCTTCGCGGGCGAGACGAGCTTCGGGCATGGCCGTCATCCCGATCACTGCCCCATCCCACGAGCGGTAGAGCTGCGACTCTGCCCGGGTGGAGAACTGCGGCCCTTCAATACACACGTACGTGCCATCGAGCTCGACCGGTGCGTTCACGGTTGCGGCGGCGGTGGCCACGTGCTGGCGAAACAGGTGGCAGAACGGATCGGCGATGCCGACATGGGCAACAACGCCCTCCCCGAAGAAGGACCGCGGACGAGCGACAGTGCGATCGATGATCTGGTCCGGAAGCACCCGCGTGCGCGGCGGCAAGGTCTCACGGAGTGACCCCACCGCGCTCACCGAAAGCACATGCGTGACGCCAAGGGATTTCAGTGCGTAGATGTTTGCTTGATAAGGCAAATCGCTCGGCGAGAATTGATGCGCCCGCCCGTGGCGAGGCAAGAACGCGACCTCGGTCGGGCCCATGGTGCCCATGAGCACCGGTCCACTTGGATCGCCATAGGGTGTCCGGACATGCATCTCGCGCGGGTTTTCCACGCGATCCAGATCGTAGATTCCGCTCCCACCGATGACGCCGAGCATGCCGTCACCTCCCATCCCGATGAGTGTACCCGCCAGCGGCGTTGCACCAATCCGCGGATTTTGCTAGCATAGGCCGGTTCGCGCCTGTTGGGGCGTGGTTTTGGCTTGACCGTGTCGATATCAGGGGGTCACCCTCCGCAATGGCGTTGCTCACCGAACAGAAGCAGGAAATCATCCAGGGGTTTCGCGCGCACGAGACCGATACCGGCTCGCCCGAGGTGCAGATTGCGCTCTTGACCGAGCGGATCAACCTCCTGACGGACCACCTCCGCAGCAATCGGCAGGATCACCACTCCCGCCGTGGCCTCCTCAAGATGGTTGGGCAGCGCCGCCGGCTGCTCGCCTACCTGAGCAAGAAGGACATCGAGCGCTACCGGGCGACCATCTCCCGCCTCGGCCTCCGCAAGTAAGCGAGAGCGCCCGCTCAATCTGCAACCCAGAACCCGGAGCCGCGTGCTCCGGGTTTTCTGTGCCCATTGCCGCATCCGCCAGACCGAGGTGGCAGGAAACGGCGTGAGGATTCACACTTTAGGGAACCGGGCTGACATTGGCGCGGCGTGGGGAATTGGAGCCTGACGAGGCGCTCACCGCATCGTTTCGCTCCAGTCCCTCACGGCGAATGTCACTCGGTGGAACGTGGAGGCCGGCACTGGGCCGGCAACCGAACACCGACGGTGCTGCCGTCAGGGAGGATTCCGCATGGAATCAGTTGTGGGACGCAACGTTCACACGGTGAACGCTGACGTATCCGGACGAGCGTTGTCGCTCGAGACCGGGAAGATCGCCGGGTTGGCGATGGGTGCCGTGGTCGTCCGCTATGGCGACAGCGCGGTGCTTTCGACCGTGGTCGGTGAGAAGGAGGCCCGCGACGACGTCGGGTTCTTCCCGCTGACGGTGGATTACGAAGAGCGGATGTACGCTGCTGGCAAGATCCCCGGCGGATTCATCAAGCGCGAGGGACGCCCGACCGAACAGGCGATCCTCGCGTGCCGGTTGACCGACCGCCCGATCCGGCCGCTGTTCCCGAAGGGGTACCGCGCTGAGGTGCAGATCATCAGCACCGTCCTGTCAGCGGATCAAGTCAACGACCCGGACGTGCTGTCGATCATCGGTGCTTCGGCGGCGCTGATGCTCTCCCCCATCCCGTGGGACGGCCCGGTGAGCGCGGCGCGCATGGGCTATGTGGACGGGCAATTGGTGATCAACCCGACCACCGAGCAGCGCGAGCGCAGCAAACTCAACATGGTGGTGGCCGGCACCGACGACGCGATCATGATGGTCGAGGGCGAGGCAGATCAACTTCCTGAGTCTCTCCTTCTTGAGGGCATCGCCAAGGCGCATGACGCCATCCGCGAAATGAACAAGCTCCAACATCACCTCCGGGCCATTGCTGGCAGCGAGAAGTGGGAGTTCACTGCGCCGAAGCAGGATGCCTCCATGCTCGCGGCGGTGAAGAGCGCGATCGGTGATCGCTTGAAGGCCGCCGTCAACAACCCCGACAAGGTGGTGCGTCTCGAGGGAACCGATGCGCTCAAGCACGAGCTGCTCGAGCAGTTGGCGTCGCCGGGGGATGAGACTCCGAGCAACCGCTTCAGTGCGAAGGACGTCGGTGACGCGTTCGAATCGCTGCTGAAGGCCGAGGTGCGCGGCGGCATTCTCAACTATGGTGTTCGCCCGGATGGCCGCAAGCCAACCGAGATCCGCCCGATCTGGAGTGAGACCGGATACCTGCCTCGTGCGCATGGTTCGGCGATCTTCACGCGTGGGCAAACCCAGGTCCTCACGGTGCTGACGCTGGGCTCGACCGCGGAGGAGCAGCGCCTCGATTCCATCAGCCCGGAAGACCGCAAGCGCTACATCCACCACTACAATTTCCCGCCGTTCAGCGTCGGTGAAGTTCGACGCATGCGCGGGCCGGGTCGGCGTGACATCGGTCACGGTGCCTTGGCAGAGCGGGCGTTGGTTTCCGTGATTCCGGATGCGGACACCTTCCCCTACACCCTTCGCCTGGTTTCCGAAGTGGTGAGCTCCAACGGCTCGACGTCGATGGCGAGCGTCTGTGGCAGCACCTTGGCATTGATGGACGCCGGTGTTCCGATCTCCGCGCCGGTCGCGGGGATCGCGATGGGCCTCGTCACGGATGCGGACAGCGGCAAGTACACGATCCTGTCTGACATCCAGGGGATGGAAGACGCGCTCGGCGACATGGATTTCAAGGTGGCGGGCACGCAGGACGGCGTCACCGCGATCCAGATGGACATCAAGGTCAAGGGCATCACCCAGGAGATCATGCAGCAGGCGCTCGCACAGGCGCGCGAGGGCCGCATGCACATCCTCGGCAAGATGGCAGAGACCATCCAGCGGCCGCGTGAGGCGCTGTCGAAGTACGCGCCGCGGGTGATCCGGATCAAGGTGAACCCGGAGAAGATCGGACTGATCATCGGCCCGGGTGGCAAGAACATCCGCGCCCTGCAGGAAGAGACCGGGACCAAGATCGACATCAACGATGACGGCACGGTCTCGGTGTCCTCGGTTGATTCTGCCGGTGCCGAAGCTGCAGCGCAGCGCATCCTCGGGCAGACGCAAGAGATCAAGATCGATCGCGGCGAGATCTACACCGGCAAAGTCGCTCGCATTGTCGACTTCGGTGCCTTTGTCACGATCCTGCCCGGCAAGGATGGTCTGGTGCACATCTCGGAGCTGTCGGAGGATCCTTCGGTTCGCGTGGAGCGGGTCGAGGACGTCTGCAACATCGGTGACGAGATCACCGTGATGGTGACCGACGTTGCGCCCAACGGGAAGGTCAGCCTCTCCCGTCGCGCCGCGATCACCGGCGAGCTGCCCGAGCCGAAGCCGGAGCGCGGTCCGCGTCCGGGTGGCGATCGCGGCCCTCGCCGCGACGGCGGGTTCGGCGGTCGTCCCAGTGATGGTCGCCAGCGGCGCGACTAAAGACCACGGAGCAACGTTTCAGACCGGCTGGGCAATTGCCCGGCCGGTTCTGTCATTTCCCCCGCCTGCTCACTTGGCGAAACTGCTCGAGATGACCGAGTTGGTCAGCATCAACATGAGCCACACAAAGATGCAAAGCCCAACCGCGATCAGGATCCATAGCCAGATGCGTCGCCGCGGAGGATCAGGCAACGGACCGGCGGAGGACATCCTCCAATCGGGATGCGTCG
>JAPOLF010000202.1 GCA_029977305.1 bacterium
TGGCTGAGCTGGGTGCGGAGCGCGTCGATCGTCGCGGCGGGCCAATTGGCGGGATCCCAGCCAGTGTCGACGATCGTCAGCGCGCCTGCGGCCTTCCATGCGGCGATGAGACCAATCGACGCAGCAGGATCTAGGCCCGGCATGTTGCACTGGCCGAGAAGGGCACAGACGTCTCCGGGCTGCGGGAGCAGAGCGATGTCAGCGGAGGTGTAGGTCCGGGCGACACCGAAATCGGAGAGGAAGGCCCGCTCCCCATCAGGACGGACCGCGGCGACGGTCAGCGCGGTGGCACCGGGGCGGGATGCCACGTTGTTGGCATTGACCCCATGCGCGGCGAGATCGGCGCGGACACGCGGGGCGAAGGCGTCGTCCCCGATCACGCCGTGGAGTTCGACGTCGGAGCCGAGACGTGCGAGGGCGCGCGCGAAATTTGGCCCTTGACCGGCGACGTTGACGTCGGTGGAGCTTGCGGCGACCTCCTGTCCCCACGCCGGCAACTGCTCGACCCCGCGCATGACGAGGTCGATGCAGATGTTGCCGACGACGCGGACGCGCGGGGCGTCGCGGAAGCGAGCGGGCATGGCTGCTGCGCCGGGAGGGCTAGGCGTACTCGCCCCAGCGGGCGCCGATCTTGCCCATCCAGCGGCGCTCGTCGACGTCGTGGTGCTTGTTGGCGGCCATTTCCATCACCCACCACTCAGTCGGGACGAAGAGGGCGAAGGGTGCGAAGAGCGGACTGAACTCGGGATAGTCGGCCGCGTCGAAGATCAACGATCGAGCACCCTTGTTGGCGCAGAAGCGGACGGCTTGCTCACTGACGTGGCGTGAGGCGTCTGTTCCGACGAGATGCATGAAGGCGCGCGGCTGCTTCTCGTCGCCGGAGCCGGCGATGATCTCGATCGGGCCGTGGTAGAACTCGCCGGCGTCGACCGGGGCGGCGTCCTTCCAGAGGTTCTCGATGACGACGCTGAGGGCGAGCTTATAGGCGAGGCCGTAGTTCGGGCCGGAGCCGATGACGTAGTAGGTGTCGATGTCCGCGGCGTCAGCGGCCAGTTTCTGGGCGATGACACGGCTGCGGGTGTTGTGGGTGGCCATCAGATCAGGGAGACCGGCGAGTTCGCGCATGATGTCGGCGCCGACCGCGGCGCTCTCGCCTCGGGCCTGCATGATGCCGGCGGCGAGGGCGTAGCAGATCGCCAACGGAGCGGTGAAGACCGCCTTGCTCTGGAAATCGAAGACATGCGACGCGCCCTGCGCGAGCGGGGTGCTGGTGGTGTTGGTGACGGCAATGGTGCGGGCACCGCGGGATTCGGCGAAGGCTTTCGCTTGAAGGATTTCCGGGGTTTCGCCGGAGTAGCTGGCGAGGACGACCGTGGCGTGCTCGTCGACCGAGAGCGGCTCACGGCTGAGGAACTGCCACCCGGTGGAGACGCTTGCCGGGACCCCGGTGAAGCGCTCGAGGAGGTAGGCACCGCCGTGCATCGCAGAGAGGGAGGCGCCACCGCCGAGGAACCAGACGCGGGCTTTGGGGTCGGCAGCGATGGCTTTGGCGGCATCGGCGATGACCGGGGCGAGCGGGCCATTGACCCGGGCGAGGGCATCCGGCGTCACCAGCGAGGTGAAGAAGAGGGCGTTGGTGTTCACGTTCGCAGTCATCGTGCTCCCTTGGCATGGTGCGCTCGCGGCGCGTTGGTGATGCGATGATCCTACCGTGGCAGCGCGGGATTCGTCTCGGGCTGCCGTCGCGCCGTGGTGGTCGGAGAGTGCAAAGATGGGAATGCATACGCTGGCGGATGCGCAGGCGAGGGATCGTGCGGATGCCTTGCGCGGGTATCGTGACCGCTTCCATGTGCCTGAGGGGCAGATCTACCTTGATGGGAACTCGCTGGGGCTGCTGACGCGGGATGCGGCAGCGGAGGTGCAGCGGGCCCTGCTCCAGTGGCAAACGCTTGGCATCGGCGGGTGGCTTGATGCGGATCCGCCGTGGTTCACGTTGGGCGAGGAACTCGGAGCGCTGGTGGCGCCGCTGGTCGGGGCGGAACCGGCGTCGGTGGTCGTGACGGGGAGCACGACGGTCAACCTGCATGCGCTGCTCGCGACGTTCTACCGGCCGGAGGGATCGCGGCGGAAGATCCTCGCAACGGCGCTGGATTTTCCATCGGACATCTATGCGTTGCAGAGCGCGGTCGCGTTGCACGGAGGGGATCCGGCGCGGGATGTGGTGCAGGTGGCCTCGGACGACGGGCGGACCGTGGACGAGGCGGCGATCATCGCAGCGATGACGGACGAGGTGGCGTTTGCCGTGGTGCCCTCGGTCATGTACCGATCGGGACAACTGCTTGACATTGCGCGGTTGGCGGCAGCAGGGCGGGAGCGCGGGGTGCCGGTGCTCTTCGACTGTGCGCACAGCGCAGGTGCGGTGCCGCACGCGTTCGATGCTTGGGGTGTCGATTTCGCGGTGTGGTGCTCCTACAAGTACCTGAACGCGGGCCCGGGGGCGACGGCAGGAATGTACGTCAACCGTCGGCACTGGGGTGCGACTCCGGGACTCGCCGGATGGTGGGGGTATGACAAGGATCGGCAATTTGACATGGTCTACGAGTGGCGTGGCGGTGCCGGTGCGGGGGCGTGGCAGATCGGGACGCCACCGCTATTGGCGACTGCGCCGCTGCGCGGATCGCTGCGCCTCTTCCACGAGGCAGGGATGACCGCGCTGCGCGAGAAGTCCTTGGCGCTGACGGCGTATCTGATGACGTTGATCGAGGACCTCGGGCTGTGCGGGGAGCCGTATGGGTACAGCATCGGGACGCCGCGGGAGGACGCCCGGCGGGGTGGACACGTGGCGGTGGAGCATGCGGATGCGGCGCGGATCGCGAAGGCGTTGCGGGCGCGCGGGGTGATCCCCGATTTCCGCGCCCCGAACGTGATCCGCTTGGCACCGGTGCCGCTGCTGATCGGGTACGAGGATGTGTGGACGACGGTGCAGCACCTGAAGGCGATCATCGACGGGGGAGAGCACCTTCAGTTCACGATCGGGCGCGAGCGGGTGGCATGAACGCGGATGGTCGGTGCGTCCGCACCGACCATCCGACTCGGACCGAAGACGTGCGCGATCAGTTGGCGGTGAGGTAGTCGATCACGATCTGATTGAACGTGTCGGGCTGCTCGAACATGGCGAAGTGGCCGGTGCCGTCCATGATCTTGAGGTCGGCGGAGGGGATGAGCAATGCCATCCACTTCGTCTGGTTGAGGTCAATGGCCTCCTCGGTGGCGCCATCGAGGATCAGGATGGGCGTGGTGATCGTCAGGAGTTCCTCGTCGGTGTAGTTCGGCTCGGTGGCCCACATGTTGCCGATGTTGCCGAGGAACTCGTCCCAGCGCTCCGGGGCTGGCGAGATCTTCAGGTAGTCCTCGGCGGCGGCATTGATGTAGGCATTGAAGTAGTCGTTGGTGCCGATGTCGAGGCGGACGCCGCTGGGATCGACATTCGCGCCGTAGGCGACAACGCGGTTCATCCGCTCCGGGTGCTTGATCGCGAGTTCAATGCCGATGATGCCGCCATCACTCCATCCGACGAGGTCCGCCTTGTCGATCTTCAGGTGATCCATCAGTCCCACCACATCTTCCGACATGAGGGTGTAGCCGATCGGTTGGTCATCGAAGGAGGATCGACCGTGACCACGTCTGTCCATGACGATGACTTGGAAGCCGGCATCGACAAGGGCGGGAATCTGGTTGGCGAAGTAATCGCAGTTGCCCAACCCACCGTGGATCAGGAGGACGGGGT